>JBKHWY010000050.1:0-14499 GCA_046566285.1 Gammaproteobacteria bacterium
CCTGGCCGCCGCGGCCGTGCTGCTGATTGCCCTGATCTCGTCCTGGCTGGTCAACGACCAGCACGCCAAGGCCAGTGCCATCCTGGAACAGCGCGAACTGGGCTTCCACGCCAAAACCGTCGGCAACACCCTGCAATCGCTGGCGCGCCGCATCGGCGAAGTGGCCAACAATCCCATCATCGCCACCGCCCTGGTGGACAGCGCCGGGCGCGAGCTGTACCTGCAGCCCTTCCTGCACGGCCTGCGCCAGGTCAACGGCGTGCCGGTGCAGGCCACCCTGACCGACTTCGAAGGCAAGCCGATCGCCAGCAATGGCGCCCAATCCTTCAGCAACGAGGAACTGGCCTGGCTGCGCGAACAGATGGCGCGCGACAACGACCAGGCCACCATCTTCGAAGGCGGCGAGGGCGCGCGCCTGGTGGGCGTGGAATTCATGCGCTACTCGCGCACCGCCACGCCGGAAGGCGCGCTCATCTACAAAGTCAAGCTGGCCGACCTGGCGCCGGCGCCCTGGACCAGCCTGGCGTGGGAGGGCCAGAGCACGCCCTTCGTGGCCAAATCCGGGCTGCGCTCGACCAGCCTCAGCGTGCCGCCCAACATGACCAGGTTGCACCTGCGCCTGGAAGCCGATCCCCGCGCGCTGTCGCTTCCCCTCAAGCAGCCCGACGTGCAATACCTCGGCATCGCCGCCGTCTCGCTGGCGCTGGCCGGTGTGGTCTACCTGGTGGGCGCGCGCCTGGCCGACGGCCTGACGGTGGACCTGCGCCGGCTGGAAGCCTTTTCCAGCAAGCTGGGCGACGATATCGAGGCGCCCCAGCACGTCGAGCTGATCGGCAGTACCGAAGTCACCAGCCTGGCCCGTTCGATCAACCGCATGCTCGACCGCCTGTACGAACAGCGCACCCACCTGGAGAACGAGCGCCAGCGCTTCTACCAGCTGGCCAACACGATTCCCCAACTGGCCTGGATGGCCGAACCCGACGGCAACATTACCTGGTACAACGACCGCTGGTACGCCTACACCGGCACGCAGCCGCGCGACATGGAGCACGGCGGCTGGATGAAGGTGCACGACCCGGCCGCGCTGCCGAACATCCTGCGCGAATGGAAGGCGGCGCTGGCGCGCGGCCAGCCGGCCAACATGACCTTCGCGCTGCGCGGCGCGGACGGACGCTTCCGGCGCTTCTTCACCTCGGTGGCGCCGCTGCGCGACACCCAGGGCCAGATCGTGCAATGGTTCGGCACCAATACCGACCTGTCGCAGATGGAACAGGCCGAACAGGCCGTGCGGCGCAGCGAAGAGCGCCTGCAGCAGGGCCTGGTGGCGGCGCGCATGGCGGTGTGGGAGTGGAGCGTGGTCAGCGGCGAGCTGACCTTCTCGGCCAACCTGCCCAGCGTGTTCGGCGCCGGGTTCAGCAATATCGGCGCGCTCTGGCCGCTGGTCGACCGCGCCGACCTCGCCCCGCTGCGCGACGCCATCGATGCGGCCGTGCAGCGGCAAGGCGACTATCACGCGCTGGTGCGCGTCCAGCGCGCCGACGACGGCAGCTGCGTGTGGCTGGATGTGCGCGGGCGCGGCGGCGCGCCGGCCGAGGGAATCGCCGCCGTGCACACCATCGCCATCGACGTTACCGAACGCAAGCGCGCCGAGGAAGCCCTGCGCCAGGCCGACCAGCGCAAGGACGAATTCCTGGCCATGCTCGCGCACGAACTGCGCAACCCGCTCGCCCCGATCGGCAGCGCCGCTGCCATGCTGGGGCTGGCCTACGCGCACGAAGGGCGGATCCGCCAGGTCAGCGACATCATCGGCCGCCAGGTGGCGCACATGACGCGCCTGGTGGACGACCTGCTGGACGTCTCGCGCGTCACGCGCGGCCTGGTGACCATCCAGCGCGAACTGGCCGACCTGCGCCCGATCGCCAGCGAAGCGCTCGAGCAGGTGCGCCCGCTGGCCGAGGCGCGCCGCCAGAACCTGCAGGCCAGCCTGCCCGAGCAGGCCGTGTGGGTGCGCTGCGACCGCACCCGGGTGGTCCAGGTGATCACCAACCTGCTCAGCAACTCGGTCAAATATTCGCCCGTTGGCGGGCACATCGAGCTGACGCTGGAACTGCAGCGCGGCCAGGCCGTGCTGCGGGTGCGCGACAACGGCGTCGGCATCCACGCCGAGCTGTTGCCGCACGTGTTCGAGTTGTTCACACAAGGCAAGCGCACCCTGGACCGCTCCGAGGGCGGCCTTGGCCTCGGGCTGGCGCTGGTACGCAAGCTGGTCGAGCTGCATGGCGGCACGGTCAGCGCCGACAGCCCGGGCGAAGGCCAGGGCAGTACCTTTACCGTGCAACTGCCGCTGGACATGCAGACGGCGGACGCGCCGGCCCTGCCCGCCCCCGCTCACCTCGAAGCGGCCGAGCGCAGCCTGCGCCTCCTGGTGGTGGACGACAACCGCGATGCCGCCGACCTGCTGGCCATGCTGCTGCAGGTGGACGGGCACGATGCGGTGGCCGCGTACTCGGGCCAGGCGGCGCTGGAGATCAGCGCACGCGCATCGTTCGATGCGCTGATGCTCGACATCGGCATGCCCGACATGGATGGCTACACGCTGGCCCGCCAGCTGCGCGCGGCCGGCGTGCCAGGCACGCTGGTGGCCGTCACCGGCTACGGGCAGGAACAGGACAAGGCGCGCACGCGCGAAGCCGGCTTTGCCGCCCACCTGGTCAAGCCCATCGACCCGCAAGCGCTGGCCCAGCTGCTCGAACAGTTGCAGCGCGATGCGAACGCGGCGCCGCGCGCGGCCGAACTGCCGACGCTGACGTCGTGATGCACGCGATAGTTCGTAGTGGAAATGGCACTCTTTGCTCAAGTGCATTACACTGTCTTATTGCCATCCTCACCAGCGTATTTTTTCCATAAGAAGGGATACCCATGATCGACCATATCGGCCTGTCAGTCAGCGACTTTGAAATGGCTAAGCGGTTCTACGCGGCGGCCCTCGCGCCGCTCAACATGAGTTTGCTGATGGAGTTTCCAGCCTCCGTTACCGGCTCCGTCGATGTTGCCGGCTTCGGCGAAGCGCCCAAGCCGGAGTTCTGGGTGCAAACCGGCGGCAAGGCCGCGCCGCGCCTGCACATTGCATTCCGCGCCTCCTCGCGCGCCGTGGTCGACGCGTTCTGGCACGCCGCCATTGCCGCCGGCGGCACCGACAATGGCGCCCCCGGCTTGCGCCCGCACTACCATCCCAACTACTACGGCGCGTTCATCATCGACCCGGATGGGCATAACATCGAGGCGGTCTGCCACGATCCTGCCTGAGACGGGGAACTGGCGGCCGGGCTGGACGTCTAAACAAGAGACGTCCCTTGTTTTCGGAGATGAGCCCATGAATGAACAGGATCCAGCCCGCCACAACATGCAGCCGCCGCTGCCTACCCACCCGCCCGATCCCAACGCCGCCGGCGATGCCGACAAAATCGTGCCCGACGCCAAGCCGGGCACGCCCAACGATTCGAAACTGCACAGCGTCGGGCTAGCGCCCGGCCAGCCGGTGGACAACGTGGGCGGTCCGGGCCTGGGCGATGCGCCGGCCGCCTCCGGCCATCCGGCCACCGAGCGCGACCAGGCCACCCGGGCCGACGATCCGCAGGACCAGCGCGACAAGTCAAGCTGAGCGGGAGCTGAGCGCGAACTGAGCGCATGCGGCAGGCCGGCCCGTACGCCGGCTTGTAAGCAGGTATAAATTTCATCCAGTAACGTGATTGCTTGTCGTATAGTGAGCAGGAGTCATTACGCTCATCCAACCCCACGCCATCTGGAGATCCATACCATGAAAAAATTGCTCATCGCCGTTGCCGCTTGCTGCCTGGCCAGTGCTTCGTGGGCCGCGACGCCCGAGGCCAAGCCGGCGGATGGGAAAACCGCGCAGCAGAACAAAATGACAACCTGCAATGCGGAAGCAGCCGGCAAGAAAGGCGACGAACGCAAAGCCTTCATGAAGACCTGCCTGAGCAACAAGCCCGCCGAGAAGCCGGCCACCGCCCAGCAGAACAAGATGAAGACCTGCAATGCCGACGCCGCAGGCAAGAAAGGCGATGAACGCAAGGCCTTCATGAAGACCTGCCTGAGCGCGAAGTAGGCCGTCCAGTCCGTGCTCCCCATGGCCAGGCATGCCGCCTGGCTGTGGCATTTCGCGCACTGATCGTGGCCGATCGGCCCGCTTTAAGCGCTTAATAAAAAGTTAAGATGTAAATACAGGCAGCCGCAGGTATGGTGCATCCTCCACGCTCATTACATCAGGGAGGACGCCATGCACTGCGTATCGGCAATACGTGTAGTAACCCGACTCTTTGCAGCCATCCTGGGCCTGTGCCTGTGCTTTGGCAGCGCACCGGCCCGGGCCGACGCCACCGACGCCTTGCTCAACCAGTTGAACAAGGCCTTGCTGGGCAAAGTCGACCCCGACGCCATCGAAATGGCGAAATTCTCGCTTGCCCATCCCTTCGAAGCCGGCGTCGTGTACGCCCGCGCCGGCGCGCAGGACTATCCGTTTTTCGCCCTGGCCGGCGCCGCCAAGGCGGCCAAGAACCAGAACCTGCCGGGGATTGGCGTGTTCACCCTCGACAAGTGCCTGGTGCCCATCACATCGATCTCCTCGGTCTACTCGAAGGCCGACAGCTTCGTTTCCGAAGGCAAGTCAAGCACCACGGCCGCCGTATCGCTGGGCTCGAAGTACGCAGCCGAGTATGCGAAGGCGGGCACCGATGCCATGCGCGAGAAGCTCATCGATGAACTGGGCACGGCAGTCACCTACTTCGCCGATATCAACGCCATCTGCGTGTTCGCCTTCGAGACCAATCTGAAGATGGAGCGTGACCTGCACCGGGCCGCCAGCGAAGCGTCGCAGCTGGTGCGCCAGGCCTACCAAGCCTTCCGCAACATGGACGTGATGGCGGGCGCCGCCGTGCTGATCAAGCTGGGCGTGGGCGAGGACATGGTGTGCACCCTGATCGACCAAGGCGTCAGCGGCGGGCTGATCGGCCGCACGCCCCTGCTGGGCGACCTGGCCAAGAGCACCTGCTCGGGCTTTGTCGGCGACGTCATCGACGGCATCCATGGCTTCATCAAGGGCGGCGTCGGACTGGCCGAGGCCGGTGTGCAGCAGGTCGGCAAGGTGGGCAAGGCAATCGGCTGCGCGGTCTGGTCGCTGATCGGGAACGGCTGCAGTTCGGCCGCCCCGCCCACCGGCTTGAGCAATGCCGCCGCCTACTGCAGCAACAAGGGCGGGAAGAAAGCCACCTTCACCGCGACCAACCAGCCCAACGACTACCAGGTGATCTGCAACGACGGGTCGATGTGCGCGGTGTCGCCGGCCATGACAGCGTGCGTCACGGCCGCCGAAAAAGCCGCCAATCTTGCACAAAAGACCGAGCTTGCGGCCGCCGAGTACGCTACCAAGATGCCGCAATGGCTGCAAGCGTTCGACCAGCGCTGGAAGAGCCAATGCCCGGACGAGCAATGCAGGATGGGCCTGGACTGGGTACGCCTGAACGCCAAGCTGACGGTGGACAAGGCACACAAGGACGACCCGGCCGCGAACTTCTTCTGGCTGTCCAGCGTCCCCTTCATGCTGGCCGACCAGCAAGCGGCCGCCGCCATCCAGGAAGCGCGTTACACCAGCTTGCCGGCCAAGTGGAGCGCCCAGTTCGTCGCCAGCGGCAATGCGGCCTGCCAGGACGAAGCCTGCCGCGCCGGCTACAAGTTCGTCGCCTGGGATGTGCGCCGCCGCATCGTGGCGCAGAGCCAGACCAAGCCGCGCCCGCCTTATGGCCTGGTGACCACGCCCCTGTATGCCGAGGCCGAGAACAAGGCGGCCGTGCTGCTGGCCGAGTCGGCCCAGCGCGCGTCGATCTTGAACATGGAAAAGACGGCGGAAGCCAGCATCGCCTGGGAACAGCAGATGAACCAGAAATGGGGCAAGCAGTGCGCCGACGCGACCTGCATCGGCGAGGTGGCCAAGCTGGCCAGCGAGGGTCACAAAGGCATGGCCGTGCTGCAGATTGCCAAGAAAGAGGCCAGCAGCGCCAGCATCCAGGCGGAGGTCACTGCCTTCTACGAGCCGAAGTTCAAGAAAGCGGTGGCCGATGCGCTGGGGCGCGTGCTGGCGCACATGCCGCCCTTGCCCATCGTGGTGGGGTCCAGGCCCGAGCCGTTGCCGTGGCTGAAACCAGTGCGGCTGGAGCGTCCGGCCCGTCCGGTGGACGCCCTCGAACGGCGCACCCGCGGTGGTCGCCCCGTGCCGATCCTGAAGAACGGCAGCGAACGGGGCGGATGAGGACGGACGAGGGGGCGGCCTGGAAGCCGCCCTCGCCGCCAGGTGTCAATCCAGTTCATTTTGCGACGGACACGACTATAACGAGGCAATGTTAACGGCTCTCGGACACCAGCCGCTATGCACATTCGACGTCGCAGCGCAGCCGGACCGGCACCTTGCCCGCGCTACGTACCGCATCGAGCAGTGTGCATTCGCAGCTTTCTTCAGGACGGAAGCGCCGGACGTGCAGTGCGCCGTGCGACCGCAATTTCAGGCGGTAATAGTCTGGTCCGTCGCTATCGGTGTCGACAATCCATTCCTCAATCTCCTCCCAGGAAACGAACAATTGCCCCAATTGATGGGCTACCCACGATGTGGCGAAAGGCTCGCGGGTGCCTTGCGTCCGGAGGAAGCAGTCATTCGACATCACAACCCCTTCCGACCGTATTTCGATCCAATATTTGTTCTCCATAAACCGTACCGGTAATGGAACCGTCGGCGCACCTTCCGCCGGCACGACTTTGCCAAGTCGCCATTCGTCCAGGATAGGACGGGGTGTACGACGCACAACGCGCCAACGCCGGATGACAAGATAGGCGAGCACCAACAGCGGGACTGTCGCAACCATCAGTCCTGTCCTTAATCCAGGGTCTCCAACTTTGCCATGAATTCCAAAACCGACAAAAGGACTAAAGATGAGAAGAAGTAACCAGAATGCCAGCCACCCCAACGGTACCCGCGATTCGCTAGGCAGTGGAGTGAGGCAATACGGATTAGCCACAGTATGTGGGCGATTCATGACGGGTCCTGGCGCTCTCGAAGGTCTGCTGCATCATGGCCTTGTCCGTTAGTGCTACTCAGCATAACGTCCAGATGGCTGCTTTTGGCCGTACTCGGACGGTCGAGCCAGCATAGCAAGTTGTCGAGCTGCAAAGTTCATGATCTGTCTCGGCCAGCAGGAACCGCCACAAAGCGGAATTTTATTTCAATCATTTTTTTCCTGCCTTCCATAAGCGCCACATTGCCCATAGTTCGATAACGCGCATCACGATACCTCGTCGGACTCGACCCGACCGAGTCTTTTTCTCGCCAATCAGTAGTACGCTCAGCGTCCACTTGACGGGAGAGTTATCCGGCGTCTTTGTATAGCGGCTGAGCAGGCGAGTCGATTCTAATCCGACAAAATCAAGATGCCTGTCGAGCATGAACACGACTGTGGGAACGCAATGCACGCGGCAGCCCTGAACTGTTACCTCCACACACCCCGGCATCTCTGTTCCATTTCGTAGGCGAACGCTAGCTTGCACAAGAAATTGCGCAAAATCAGCAGTAGGCACTATTGCATGTGCAGTTGGACGCACGAACGACTCATCCTGCGCTTCGAATCCTGTCTCGTTGTCTGCCCACTCCCAAATTGGAAACGCAGCGAAATCTGCGCGTGTAAGTCGGCTGAACGGTTTGCGCTCCGCAAGGTCAATGGTCATGGCGAACCCGTTCTTGATGAATATTCGTGCTCAATTGTTCCAGTACTTAGCCGGATTTGGCTTCTGCAGCGGGGCGCTCTGGCCCAAGCTGTGAAGACCTCGCAATCATGTCCACTCGCGTGAGCAATGGTATGCAAGATCAAAGGGCGACCGTCCGGTTCTGACCGATAGCTGCCTACAGTGTACGTCCGCACTCGACCCGAAGCGGACGTAGCCGGCCTATACGATGCACCTTAAACCTAATCTATTCCGCGTCAGTGACCTCTACCGGGTGGCGAGCTCCTCCCGTCAAGGAGCGCTGCCCAATGTGGGTGCTCAAGATGGGGGATGATGCTTGTAACGGTGCCGAACTGCGCCAGGTATGGCTCAACATGGGTTTCTAGTGCAGGGCGAACTGCAGCCCCAAAAGCGACAGCAAGACTCGCTTTGTCCCGGCAGGGAAACCTTGACCCTCCATGCCCAACACCCAGCTTAGCGTTTAGTGCAGCGAGTCTTCCCGTGGGAACTCCGACAAAGTCGGGAAAGTCTTTCCATTGTTCAGGCCCCAGTAACATCGTGCCAGGAAATACCCAAACTTCGAACGTTTCGCCCTTCTTGTTCGGCTCAAACTGCACGAAGTGGTAAAGGTCGTTCGCGAGCTTCCGTCTAAAGGTGCAGCCTCGGCCGCCCTCAGATGTAAATCCCATTGGTTCAAGGATCGGAGCGGCTAAGGCTTGAATGTTGCGGTCGAAATCACGGCTGAGCATGTGGTCCTGCTAATGTGACCCGTTAAGTAATGTGAATGAGGCGAACGGCGGCTTCTGGGCGAACTCGGTCGTTCGCGAACGCTCAGTCTACCGGATCAGTTGCACTAAGGGAAATTTTTGTGGCGTCCGGCCAGCGAGACCGAAGTACCGGTTTCGACCCAAGGCGGGCCTATTTCTTGATCCAATAAGCTCGACGTGATCTACGCCAACGAGCTGCGTTTCAGGTACTTCTTGAATCTCGTCGGCATTGATTACAGGGCGTGGAAACGGCCCCGTTGCCTGTTGAAGTTCGGGATAGTCCTGCATTGCGATACTGCAGACTTTGGAAAACGCCTCACTTGGATTATTGGCACGAACAAGACCCAACAGTTCGCAGTCGTGTTGGACGCCATCCTTCATAAAGTCCCAGCCTACGGCAGCGACCTGCCACGTACTCATGTCACTCCTCCGTGGACACTCTCGAGTTCGAGCGTACTGTCACGTGAAAGTCTGCTTCTGGCCGATAGCGGAAGTTCATTCAGCCTAGTGTACCTCAGCGGAGTTGCTGAATGACATCGTCCTGTCGAGGTCAGTCGCATTTGACGTTGCCTAGTCGCGTATTCTGTTGGAATCGACACCAGGTCCGCCGCCGGGCTCGCCACCGCCGGGGCCGCGGCGCAGGCCCGTTCCGTCGCGGCGGCCGCCGCGCTCCCCGCGCGCCTGGCCGCTCACCCCGCCAAAGCGGTACGACAGGCCCACGTAGGCAATCCGGCCGGCCGCGCGGCGCACGCTGGTTTCGCGCAGCAGGTCGGTGTCGACAATCGTCTCGTTCCTGTTCGAGTCAAACAGGTCAGTGACGTTGACGACCAGGTTGAGCTGGGGCGTGAGCACGTGGCGCCAGCTCAGGTTGGCCGTGGTGTTGGCCTTGCGGTAGCCCTGGCTGGACAGTGTCTTGCCCTGCCGATTGACGGCCAGCTGCATCTGGTCGGCGGCGCTCAGCTGGTAGTTGACCCGCCCTTTCAGGCTGAGCGAACCGGTGCGGCGCCGGCCTTCCTCGCCGCTGGACGTGGGCACCGCCAGCTCATGCATGCCGAAGTTGCCATTGAAGTTGACGTTCAGCCCCGGCATCAGCTTGCCGCCGATGACGAATTCCAGCCCGCCCGAGCGTTGCGTCCCATGGTTGTCGCGCGTGGTCAGCAGCACGTTGTCGCTGACGAAATAGCGGCGCTCGGAAATCAGATTGCTCTCCCGGCGCAGGTAGGCGCGCAGGGCCGATTCGAGCCCGAACAGGCTGGTTTCCCAGCCGGCTTCGACCGAATCGATCCGGGTCGGGCGCAAGCGCGGATTGCCGGACGAGACGTTGAATTCATCGCGGTAGATGACAAACGGATTCAGGTCGTTCACGTTGGGGCGGCGAATCCGGTGCGCGTACTGCAGGCGCACATTGCCCTTGTCGAGCTTGTAGTTGGCGAACAGGCTGGGAATGGTGCTGGTGTAACGGTTGCTGGCGTCGATAGTCGAGGTGATCTGGTGGATAGCAATGTCGGTCGTCTCAATCCGTAAGCCCGGCGCCACGCTCCAGCGTTCGCCCAGGCGCTGCTGCCAGGAGCCGTACACGGCAATGGTGTTCTCGACCACCTCGAATTCATTGGTGCGGTTGGGGTTGACCCGCTCGGCGGCCGAAGCCGGGTCGATGTCCAGGTAGCGGGTGTCGAAGCCGCCTTCGGTTTGCGCCACCTTGAAGCCCAGCTTGAGTAGGCCCGCGTCGGTGGGCAACTCATAGTCGCCGGTAAAGTCGGTAATGCGGTTGTCGCTGACGCTGCTTTGCCGGCTGAGCGTATCGAGCGCGCCGCGCGGCCGCACCGCATAGGTGTTGGCGAAGCGGCTGGCATTGTCGTTGTTCGATGAAGAAATGCGGAAGTCCAGCTTCAGGAGCTCGCCCTCGGCCTCGCCCTTGTGGTCGAACTGCACGCCCCAGCCGTAGTTGATGCTGTCGCCCTGGCGCGCGGACGTGCGACGGTAGTCGCTTTGCACGTCGCTCCGCACGTCGCTCTGCACGCCGCTCGGCACGCCGTCCTCCGCCGCGTAGGTGGTGTAGTGGTCGAGCCCCTGCTGGTCGTTGCTGCGCTTGTTGTAGGACCAGCTCGCTTGCAGGCGGTCTTTCTGGCCGATGTTGTAGCCCAGCGTGCCGTTGATGCCCAAGGCATCGTTCAAGCCATGCGCGCTGGAGCGCTGGCTGCTGTGCTGGGTGGCGCCGCTGATGGGATTGATGCGGTCGCGTTCGGACGTGCTGGTCGAATCACGTCCATCATGGCGGAAGTTCACCCCGCCCTGGAAGCTCAACAGGCCGCTGTTGTACGAGCCCGCCACGCTGGCGTTGTGGCGTCCCGCCGTGCCGGCATTCACATTGGCCGAGCCCATTCCGCCGGGCCGGCGATTGCGCCGCATGACCAGGTTGAGGATGGGCCCGCCGCCGCCTTCGTTGCCGAACTGCGCGCCCGGATTGTTGATGACCTCGATGGATTCGATGTCGTCGGACGGCAAGGCGTTCAGCGCCGCGCCCCGGTTTTCGCCTTGCAGCATGGCCGATGGCTTGCCGTCCACCAGGATCTGCACATTGGTGCTGCCGCGCAGGCTGACCGTCCCGTCCGGGTCCACCGTGACGGCGGGCACGTTATTGAGCGCGTCCGCCGCTGAATTGTTGGTCGATCCCACGTCGGCCTTGACGTCGTAGACCTGGCGGTCGATCCGGTTGGTGGGGCGTTCCGCCGCCACCGTGACGGAAGTCACCGGCTGCCCGGCAGGGGCGGTGGCAGGGGCCTGGGCGAAAGCGGGGGCAGCGGCCAGGCTGGCCATGACGGCGGAAAGCCCGAGCGGGCGCCGTGAAAACGGGTGCAGAAACATGAAATAACGACGGGTATGGAGGGACATTCAACAATGGAGACTATAGCGCGCGCAGGCGGCGGATTGTCAGGTTAGCACGACAACGGACCAAACAATCATCGCCGCGACGTTTTCACTACCGGCATACATTCGGGCACACGGTAGCAACACATCAGCAACATTCCGCTGATCTCCAGTCGGCGAGAAAAGCCCACCGGCGCACCGGGACAGCGCCCAACGGTGGTGCATGCACCAATTCGAGGAGTCGCGGTGCGCGACAATGGGTCAATAAAATCAAGCACTTGCACGTTCGCACCAAAATGGAATGGAAATTGCTTGATAGATAGCCGTCATCCATTTATCTGCACCATTTTTGGGAGTTGTACATGAACGGTAGTAACACCGCGGCAGACGCCTTATTCATTCTCTTGGGCGCGATCATGATCCTGGCGATGCACGCCGGCTTCGCGTTCCTGGAGCTGGGCACGGTCCGGAAGAAAAACCAGGTCAACGCCCTGGTCAAGATCCTGGCCGATTTCGCCATCTCGACGATTGCCTATTTTTTCATCGGCTACAGCGTGGCCTACGGTGTCACGTTCTTCTCCGGCGCCGAGGTGCTGGCCGCCAAGAACGGCTTCGAACTGGTCAAGTTCTTCTTCCTGCTGACCTTTGCCGCCGCCATTCCCGCCATCATCTCGGGTGGCATTGCCGAGCGCGCGCGCTTCTGCCCGCAACTGATCGCCACCGCCGTGCTGGTCGGCCTGGTGTATCCCTTCTTCGAAGGCATTGCCTGGAACGGGCGTTTCGGCGTGCAAGCCTTCCTCGGCGGCGCGTTCGGCGCGCCCTTCCACGACTTTGCCGGTTCGGTGGTGGTGCACGCCGTGGGCGGCTGGGTGGCGCTGCCGGCCGTGCTGCTGCTGGGTGCGCGGCGCGGACGCTACAACAAAAATGGCGGCATCTCGGCGCACCCGCCCTCGTCGATTCCCTTCCTGGCGCTGGGCGCCTGGATCCTGACCGTGGGCTGGTTCGGCTTTAACGTCATGAGCGCGCAGACGCTGGACAAGATGAATGGCCTGGTGGCCGTCAATTCGCTGATGGCAATGGTGGGCGGCACCCTGGTGGCCCTGCTGCTCGGCAAGAACGATCCGGGTTTCGCCTACAACGGTCCCCTGGCCGGTCTGGTGGCCGTGTGCGCCGGTTCCGACCTGATGCATCCGCTTGGCGCGCTGGTCACGGGCGGCATCGCCGGCGCGATTTTCGTCTGGATGTTCACTCTCACCCAGAACCGTTGGAAAATCGATGACGTACTGGGTGTCTGGCCCCTGCACGGCCTGTGCGGGACCTGGGGCGGCCTGGCCGCCGGAATCTTCGGCACCAAGGCACTGGGCGGCATTGGCGGCATCAGCTTCGGCTCGCAGCTGGTGGGCACGGCGCTGGGCGTCGTGATTGCGCTGGCGGGCGGCTATGCGATTTATGGCGTGCTGAAGATGACGGTGGGCATCCGCCTCGACCCGGAGCAGGAATTCCAGGGGGCCGACCTGTCGATCCACCACATCACCTCGACGCCGGAGCGCGAGTCGAACTGGTAAGCTGCGGGATGCCGGCTGCCGCATGCAGGTGGCAACAGAAGGCTTGCAAGAAGGATACTCAGCGGTACGCATCCTTCTTGCAACAATGACCAGTCCCATCTAAAATCAGCCGACCTTTTCCGTTTCCACGCCGCACTTCTCATAGCCGATGAAAAAACTCGCCGCGCCGCCAGAGGCCAACACGTCCGAGCCGCGCTTGTACCGCGTCGTGGCGACCCGCATCCAGGACCTGATCCGGAACGAAAACATCAAGGCGGGCGAACGCCTGCCGGCCGAGCGAGAACTGGCGGCCAAGCTCAGCGTCAGCCGTGCTTCCCTGCGCGAAGCGCTGATCGTGCTGGAGCTTTCCGGTATCGTCGAAGTACGTGGCGGCTCCGGCGTGTATGTCTCCGAACAAGCCCAGGCCAAGCCCGAAGTGCCGGAAGCCGGCCCCGGCCCGTTTGAGGTGCTGGCCGCGCGCCGCGTAATCGAATCCGAAATCGCCGCGATGGCGGCCAAGAACGCCACCGATTCCGCCATCGATGCCATCCTCATGGCCGTGCAGGAAATGGAGCGCCATCACGAAGACCGCGCCAGCAACGAGCTGGCCGACCGCAACTTCCACCTGGCCATTGCCCGCGCCACCGGCAATACCGCCATGGTCGGGGTCACCGAATACCTGTGGAACCAGCGCGGCAGCTTGTGGCACAAGCTCAAGGAGCACTTCCAGACCGAAGACCTGCGCAAGACCACCCTGCTCGACCACCGGAAGGTGCTCGAAGCGATCGCCGCGCACGACGTCACCGGCGCCCGCCAGGCCATGCGCGCTCACCTCGAACGCGTCACCCGCACCTTCTCGCGCGGCTGAGCATCCCACTCAACTGGCCCGTCCAGATTGCAGGATTGGTCAGACCAATCTAGAATGGTTCGCAGATCAACTCTGCGAGCCCTTCCATGTCCGTCCGCCGTCTTTCGCTTGTTCCGCTTCTGCCGCTTCTTCTGGGCAGCGCCTTGCTGGCCCCCCTCCCCCTGCACGCCGCCGACAAACCGATCCGCGTGATTCTGGTGGGCGACTCGACCATGGCCACCCGCTCGGGCTATGGCGATGCGCTGTGCCAGCGCTTCAAGCCCGAGGTCAGCTGCATCAATCTCGCGCGCGGCGGCCGCAGCTCGGGCAGCTTCCGGGCCGAAGGCCGCTGGGATGAAGTCCAAGCCCTGCTGCGCGACGGCCAAGGCTACAGCCAGACCTACGTGCTGGTGCAGTTCGGTCACAACGACCAGCCCGGCAAACCGGGCCGCTCCACCGATCTCGTCACCCAGTTCCCCGCCAACATGGCGCGCTACGCGCAGGAAGCGAAGGAACTGGGCGGCGTGCCGGTGCTGGTCACCCCGCTGACCCGCCGCAGCTTCCGTGGCCCCTACCTGCACGACGACCTGGCGCCCTGGTCGGCCGCCACCCGCCGTGTAGCGGCCGAACAGAAGGTCGCCCTGCTCGACCTGAACACGCTCAGCGCCGCCGCCGTGCAACAGATGGGCAG
>JBKHWY010000051.1:0-14495 GCA_046566285.1 Gammaproteobacteria bacterium
CCTACACGGAAGACGACATGCCGGGTCCGCTGAACGTGTACGGGCGCAGCAAGCTGGCCGGCGAGGAGGCCGTGCGCGCGGCCGGCATCGATCACCTGATCCTGCGCACCAGTTGGGTGTACGGCCGGCGCGGCAAGAATTTCCTGCTGACGATGCAGCGCCTGGCGGCCGAGCGCGACGAGTTGCGCGTGGTGTGCGACCAGCGCGGCGCGCCCACCTGGAGCCGCACCATTGGCGACACCACGGCGCTGTTGCTGGCGCAGGCGGCCGCTCACGGCGGTGGCTGGTGGAGCGCACACGGCGGCACTTACCACTTGAGCAGCCTGGGGCACACCAGCTGGTGCGGCTTTACCGAAGCCATCATCGAAGAGACCGGCCTCGACTGCAAGGTGGTGCCCATCTCCACCGCCGACTATCCGGTGGCCGCCACGCGGCCCTTGAATTCCATGCTCGATTGCAGCAAATTGCGCCGGCTGTGCGCATTGCCCGACTGGCGCCACGCCTTGTCCCTGTGCCTCGCCTAGCGGTGTCGGCAGTTTTAGGCTAACGCTCGGGCCGCGCCCAGCGCGGACTGAGCCTTTCCATGGCTGTCGGGCACGTATCCGGTACAATCACGGATTACTCTTTTAACACTGCCACTTTGGCAGCTCCAACGGCGCGATCCGCTGTCCAGGCTGCTGGTCGGGCAGCGGGAGAGGGCACCCCTGCATCCCGCGCTCTGCATACACACACATGTTTTCATTTCTCGTGAGCTTCGTTGCCGCTGCATTGATGACACTGCTGGTCATCAAGCAGGTGAAATTGCACGGCCCGGCCCTCGATAACGATTTCCGGGGCGTTCAGAAAGTTCATTCCCATGCGGTGGCCCGGATTGGCGGCCTGCCCATCTTTATCGCCGTGATTATCAGCGCCGTCATCGCCGTATGGCGGGTGCCCGAGATGGCGCAATGGCTGCTGTCATTATTGATGTGCTCGATCTTTGCATTTATCGGGGGCATAGCGGAAGACTACACGGGCAATGTCAGCGCATTACGCCGTCTGGTACTGACAATGGCGGCGGCATTGCTGGGTTATGTGCTGATCGACGCCAAAATCGGCCGCATCGATATTCCCTACAGCAGCTGGACCATCGAATCGGCCTGGATCGCGCTGCCGCTCACGGTGCTGGCGGTGGCCGGTATCGCCAATGCGGTCAATATTATCGATGGCTTTAATGGGCTGGCCAGCGTGGTCACCATCTGCATGCTGATCTCGCTGGCCTATGTGGCGGCCCAGGTCAACGATGTGTTTGTGCTGGTGGCTGCGTTGATGGTGGCCGGGGCCACCGCCGGATTCGTCATCTGGAACTATCCGGTCGCGCTGATTTTCCTCGGCGATGGCGGCGCCTACTTTATCGGATTTATGCTAGGAGAACTGGCCCTGCTGCTGGTGATGCGTCATCCCGAGGTATCCACCTGGTATGCCGCGCTTTTATTGATCTATCCCGCATTCGAAACCCTGTTTTCCGCTTATCGGCGCCTGTTCCTGAGAGGGAAGTCACCGGCTATGCCGGATGGAATCCACTTGCATAGCCTGGTGTTCCGACGTATTGTGCAATGGGCGGTCGGGCCCAAGGAAGCCAAGGCGCTGATGCGCCGCAATTCAATGACCTCGCCGTATCTGTGGCTGTTTTCCCTGATGGCGGTTATCCCGGCCACCTTGTTTTGGAAGAATACCGGCGCGCTGATTTTCTTTTGCGCGCTGTTCGTGGCCACTTATGTGTGGCTATATGCGCGGATTGTCCGTTTCAAGTCGCCCCGCTGGCTTATTCGGCGCAAGAAAACCTAGCCAAATCGGCCAAATGTAGTATATTGCGACAATTGGTGAATTTCTCACTTCTTTTGTTTCAACTACTTTTTTGAGGAACGATGATGGATCTGTCAAATATGTCCCTTGGTGATCTTCGCAACCTGCAGGAGCAAATCAAACAGGAAATGAAGAAACGCGAGCACCAGGAAGTAGCAAAGGCGCGCGAACAGATTCTCGCGATTGCACAAAGCGTTGGCGTTCCGTTGAAAGATCTGATCGGCAATGGCGTACGCGCCGCCAAGACCGGCAGTGTGGCCGTCCGTTATCGTCATCCAGACAATGCATCCCAGCAGTGGACCGGCCGTGGCCGCCAGCCGAAATGGGTGAAGGAATGGGTCGACGGCGGTAAATCGCTGGACAAGCTGCGCGTCTGAGCCGTCTAAACGTCATCTCCAACCGGATCGCTCCCGATCCACTCCCCAGTACGGCAGGCCCGCGCGCATTTCCCATGCCGCCCGGCTTGCCGTTACAATATTAGCCGGCGCTTTTCCAGGCCGGTTTTTTGTTTTTTCATCTTTTCGTTTCTCCACGTCCCGGCATTGCCCCGCATTTGCGCGCAAGGCGGGCGCATTCAAACCAACCCTCTCGATACAGGTCCCCATGCTCCCTCTGTCCCCTTCCATTTTCAAGGCTTACGATATTCGCGGCGTCATCGGCAGCACGCTCGATGCCGGCATTGCGAGGCAGATCGGCCAGGCATTTGGCGCGGCGGCACTGGCCAAGGGCGAGCAGCGGGTGGTGATCGGGCGCGACGGCCGCCTGTCCGGGCCGGAACTGGCCAGGGCGCTGGCCGAAGGCTTGCAGGCCGCCGGCGTGGACGTGATCGACCTGGGCGTGGTCGCCACCCCGATGGTGTACTTCGCCACCCACGTGCTGGGCGCCGCGTCGGGCATCATGGTCACCGGCAGCCACAACCCGCCCAACTACAACGGCTTCAAGATGGTGCTGGCCGGCGAAGCGATCCACGGCGAGACCATCCAGGCCCTGTACCGCAGCATCGCCGCGCATGACGGCAGCGTGGCCGCCACGCCGGGCAGCTACAGCACCCACGACATCCGCGCCGCTTATCTCGAGCGCATCATCGGCGACGTGAAGATCGCCCGCCCGATCAAGATCGCGGTCGATTGCGGCAACGGCGTGGCCGGCGCCTTCGCCGGCGACCTGTATCGCGGCATGGGTTGCGAGGTGACGGAACTGTTTTGCGAGGTGGACGGCAACTTCCCCAACCACCACCCGGACCCGGCCCACCCGGAAAACCTGCAGGACCTGATTGCGGCGCTGGCCACCAGCGACGCCGAGATCGGCCTGGCTTTCGACGGCGACGGCGATCGCCTCGGCATCGTCACCAAGGATGGCCAGATCATCTATCCGGACCGCCAGATGATGCTGTTCGCCGCCGACGTCCTAGCGCGCAACCCTGGCGCTGAAATCCTCTACGACGTGAAGTGCACGCGCCACCTGGCGCCTTACATCGCCAAGCATGGCGGCAAGCCGCTGATGTGGAAGACCGGCCACTCGCTGGTCAAGGCCAAGCTGCGCGAGACGGGCGCTCCACTGGGCGGCGAAATGAGCGGGCATATCTTCTTCAAGGACCGCTGGTACGGTTTCGACGACGGCCTGTACGCGGGCGCGCGCATGCTGGAGCTGCTGACCCGCGTGAGCGACCCCTCGGCGCTGCTGAACGCCCTGCCGCAGTCCGACAGCACGCCGGAACTGCACCTGCACCTGCAGGAAGGCGAGAACGTCCGGCTGATCGACGCGCTGCGCACCAACGCGACCTTCGACGGCGCCGAGCGCATCATCGACATCGACGGCCTGCGGGTGGAATATGCGGACGGCTTCGGCCTGGCGCGTTCGTCCAACACCACGCCGGTGGTGGTGATGCGCTTCGAAGCCGAGACCCCGGAAGCCCTGCGCCGCATCCAGGGCGAGTTCCGCCGCGTGATCGTGGCGGCCAAGCCCGACGCGCAGCTGCCGTTCTAAGGCCGGGACAGCGTGGCCGCCCTGAAGATCCTGCTGGTGCGCGTGTCGTCGCTGGGCGACGTGCTGCACAACCTGCCGATGGTGGCGGACATCCTGCGCCACCATCCCGACGCCACGATCGACTGGGTGGTCGAGGAAGGTTACGTCAGCCTGGTGCGGCGCAATCCGCATGTGCGCCGCATCTTCCCGTGGGCGCTGCGGCGCTGGCGCAAGAGCCTCGGCAAGGCCGCCACCCGGCGCGAGATCGGCGCTTTCTTTCGCACCCTGCGCGAGGAAGAATACGACTATGTGTTCGACACCCAGGGCCTGCTCAAGACCGGCATCATCATGGGCGCCGCGCGCATCCGCCGCGGCGGCGCCAAGGTCGGCCTGGCCAATGGCAGCGAAGGCTCGGGCTACGAAGGCATCTCGCGCGTCTTCCACACCCGTTCGATTCCGCTCGATGCGCGCACGCACGCGGTGGCGCGCGGACGCCTGGTCGCCGCTGCTGCGCTGGGCTATACCCTCGATGCCCCGGCCGACTTCGGCCTGGCGAACGGGCCCACTGGCGCGCGTCCGGCCTGGATGCCGCCCGAGCCCTACGCCGTGTTCTTCCACGGGACCGCGCGCGACGCCAAGAAGTGGGCCCCCAGCCACTGGATCGCCACCGGCCTGGCGCTGGCCCCGATGCCGATCCTGCTGCCCTGGGGGAGCCAAGGCGAGCGCCAGGAAGCCGAGCAGCTGGCCGCCGGCATCCCGCATGCACGCGTGCTGCCCAAGCTGTCCATGGACGAGGCGGTCGAACTGGCGCGCCACGCGGCGCTGGCCATCGGCGTGGACACCGGCCTGACCCACATCGCCGCCGCGTTCGCGCGCCCGACGGTGGAAATCTATGCCGATTCGCCCAAGTGGAAGACCGAGGGCAACTGGTCCGATCGGATCGTCAACCTGGGCGACCAGGGCGCGCCGCCGTCGGTCGACGAGGTGGTGGGCGCGGCCCGCCGCCTGCTGGCCGCATGAGCCTCTGGCTGTATTCGCTGCTGTGGTGGCTCGGACTGCCGCTGGTGCTGGGCCGGCTCTGGTGGCGCGGCCGCAAGGAGCCGGGCTACCGCCGGCACTGGCGCGAACGCCTGGGCTTTTACGGCGCGCGCCCGGCCCCCCGGCACACCCTGTGGGTGCACGCCGTGTCGGTGGGCGAAACCCGCGCCGCCGAGCCGCTGGTCGAAGCGCTGCTGCAGGCTTACCCGGACAGCCGCATCGTCCTCACCTGCATGACGCCCACCGGGCGCGCCACCGGGCAGGCCCTGTTCGGCAAGCACGGCGCCCGCGTGCTGCAGGCCTACCTGCCTTACGACACCCAAGCCATGGTGCGGCGCTTCCTGCGCCACTTCGAGCCGCGCATCTGCATCCTGATGGAGACCGAGGTGTGGCCGAACCTGATCGCCGCCTGCCACGGCCGCGTGCCGGTGGCCTTGGTCAATGCGCGGCTGTCGGAACGGTCGCTGCGGCGCGGCCAGAAGGTCGGGCGGCTGATGACGGACGCCGCTCGCGCGGTGCCGCTGGTGGCCGCGCAGACCGAGGACGACGCCGCGCGCATCCGTTCGCTGGGTGCACCCAACGTGGCCGTCACCGGCAGCATCAAGTTCGACGTGGTGGTGCCGCAGGCGATGCTGGACTTGGGCGCCTGGCTGCGCGAGCGCATCGGCGCGCGATCCGTGCTGCTGTGCGCCAGCACGCGCGAAGGCGAGGAAGCGCTGCTGCTGGAGGCTTACCTGACTGCCGCGCTGCCCAAGGACACCCTCTTGATGGTGGTGCCGCGCCATCCGCAGCGCTTCGGCGAAGTGGCGCAGCTGTTCGAAGCGCGCGGCCTGTCGGTGCAGCGCCGCTCGCAGCTGGCCGGCGCGGTCACAAGCCGGGTGCTGATCGGCGACTCGATGGGCGAGATGTTCGCCTACTACGCCGCCTGCGACGTGGCCTTCATCGGCGGCAGCCTGCTGCCCCTGGGCGGGCAAAACCTGATCGAAGCGTGCGCGCTGGGCAAGCCGGTGCTGATCGGCCCGCACACCTTCAACTTTGCCCAGGTGAGCGAGGAAGCCATCCGCGCCGGCGCCGCCTTGTGCGTGCAGGATGCGCCGCATTTGTTCGCGGACGCGGCCCGTTTGTTGGAAGATCACGACAGCCGGGCCGCGATGGGGCAGGGCGGTGTTGCGTTTTCCAGTCACCACCGGGGCGCGACGGCGCGCACGGTTGGGTTGGTGCGACCTCTGATTCGCTAGTTTGGTACCATGGACTTCAATAATAAAAACGGGGAAGTCCATGATTGCAGATCATCCGAAGCGCAGGCATGCGCCTGCCGGAACCGGTTCACCGGGTTCGTCAAGTGCGCCGATGATGCCGCGCGAGAGCGCCGGCGCGGCGGCGTCCGGCCTTGCCAGCCCGGGCGCGGGGCCACAGGCGCCGCCAGGCGAGCGTTCGGTCCAGCGCTCGATCCAGTTTAACGTCCGCTACTCGCTGGGCGAATACACGCTGTTCATGTGGCAGCACAGCAGCTACCTGATCCGCCGCCGCAAGTTCAGCGGCCCGGCCGCATGGTGGATGGCGGCGCGCAGCACCTGGAGCGCCGCCTTCAACTTCTTTGTCCAGCGCCGCTCGCGCCATGTGTACGAATTCACCGTGGACGACCATGGCGTGGTGCGCACCAACAGCGCCGGCGTGACGCTGGTGCCCTGGAGCGACGTGATCGCGATCCGGCGCTATACCGGCGGGTTCATGATGGTGCTGCAGCGCGGCACCTTGCCGATTCCGTATCGCTGTCTCGATGAACAGCAGAAGGCCGTGATGGGGAGTTTTGCCGAGACTTTGCGGGCGACGAATCGACAGTAGGGTTGGTGTGGCGCCCTTCAGCATTGTTTAGCACTGCGAAATCAACTCGTCATCCTGGCGCAGGCCAGGATCCATGGCACGTTCCCTCGATTGCGTCGTTCCACTCTGAGCGAGCGCGCGCTGGGTCCTGGCCTTCGCCAGGACGACGGCATTTACATTCCTGTGCTAATCAAGACTGTCGCCCGCCCGCAAGCCAGCGACCAATCGAGCGATGGCTATCGGAATATAACGGGCATCTCCTGCGAGCGCTTTTTCAGCGCCGCCTTCGCCCCGTCATAATCCGGATACACCGACCCCACCGTCGCCCAGAAGCGTGCGCTGTGGTTCATTTCGCGCAGGTGCGCCAGTTCGTGCGCGACCACGTAGTCGATCAGCGGCAGCGCGTAGTGGATCAGGCGCCAGTTCAGGCGGATATTGCCCTCCACCGTGCACGAGCCCCAGCGCGTGCCGGCCGAGGACAGCGTCATGGAGCGGTAGCTCACCCCCAGGCGCGGCGCAAAGTGCGCCATGCGCTCGGCGAACACGCGCTTGGCCTCGCCCTGGAACCACAGGCGCACGCGCTCCTGCAGCTGCCATTCCGACAGCCCGGGCGCCACGCCGATGGTCAGTTCGCGCAGCATCGGATCATAGTGGCAGCGGCTGCGCGGCGCTTCCTGCAGGCGCAGCGTGAGGTGCCCGCCCAGGTAGGGCAGTTCGGCCCCGTCGACCCAGCGCACGGGCGGCTTCTGCTCGCGCTTTTCGCGCCGTTCCACCCGTTCGAACAGCTTGGTCAGGATCCAGCGCTGCTTGGCGCGCACGGCGTTGTCGACTTCGGCCAGCGTCAGGCGGCGCGGGGCCGTCACGCGCAAGCCGTCGTCGTCGATCATGAAGCCGATCGAGCGGCGCGTGGAGCGGCGCAGCTGGAAGTGGACGGCGTGCTGGCCCAGCTGGATGTGGCGCAGCGGCGGCGCGTCCGGTGCTTGCGGCGGGGTGGGGAACACCACCGGCGCCGGCGAGGGCGGCGCCTTGAACAGTGGCTGGGGAGGGGTAGGCTTGGGAGCGGCCGGTTCAAGCGCCGCGAAAAAATCCTGCGCGAACAATTCCAGTTGGTGGCCGTTGATCTTCGGTGACGTCATGTTCTGCTGCGGTGTCGATGCGCGGATCAGGGCGTCGAAGTCGCTCAGCCACCTCTGTAGGCGTGGGGCGAAATGACGCGCATTTCTGATTCTATCCAATTTTCTACCTCTTGCATCAAGCTGTCAGCGGTGTGGCCGGTCGGCGAGATCGGCTTGCCAATCGAGACCGTGATCAAACCGGGGCGCTTTACGAACGAGTTCTTGGGCCAGCACTCGCCGGAGTTCAGCGCAATCGGCACCACCATGGCCTGAGTCTCGATCGCCAGGCGGGGGCCGCCGGATTTGTACTTGCCCTTCTGTCCGACCGGGATGCGGGTCCCTTCAGGGAACATGATAATCCATTGGCCGTCCGCCAGGCGGCGTTTGCCATGGGCGACCACCTGCTTGAACGCGTTCTTGCCCTGGTTGCGGTCGATGGGGATCATGCGCAAGAGCGCCATGCCCCAGCCGAAGAAGGGGATGTACAGGATTTCCTTCTTGAAGACGAAGACCATGGGACGCAGCATGTTCGGCAGCAGGAAGATGGTCTCCCAGGCCGACTGGTGTTTCGACAGCACGATCACGGGCGCGTCGGGCAGGTTCTCGTAGCCCTTGAACTGGTAGCGGATGCCGCAAATGACCTTGGCGGCCCAGATCACGAAGACGTTCCAGCGCGAGGTCACCCAGAAGCGCTTGTTGTACGGGAGCGGCGCGGCCAGGAAGCACACGAAGGCCCAGACGATGGTGGCCACCACCATCACCACGGTGAACAGCAGGGATCTCAGAAACAGAACAGGTGTATTCATGGTGCGCGCGGGTCTCTCGGACGGCGTGGTTGTTCGGTGGCGGGCGCGAACGCGCCTCAGGTCGCTCAGGTTGGAATATGCTGCGCCGCAGCCTGGGTCTTGAGCAGCGAATTGACCATCTCGGCCAGGTCGGCAAATACCTGGGTGCCGGGCGGCAGGCCGCCCACTTCATAGGTGTGCCGGCCCTTGCCGGTCAGGACCAGGTAGGGCACGCAGCCGCTGACGAAGCCGGCCTGCAGGTCGCGCAGCGAGTCGCCCACCGTTGGCACGCCCTTCAAGCTGATCTTGTAGCGCTTGGCGATCTCCTCGAACATGCCGGCCTTGGGTTTGCGGCAGTCGCAGCTGTCGATGGCCGCGTGCGGGCAGAAGAAGATCGCATCGATGGTGGCGCCCACCTGCTGGGCGCTGGCGTGCATCTTCTGGTGGATCGCGTTCAGCATGCTCATGTCGAACAGCTCGCGCGCGATGCCGGACTGGTTCGACGCCACCACCACCCGGTAGCCGGCCTGGTTGAGGCGGGCGATCGCTTCCAGCGATCCAGGAATGGGCGACCATTCGCCGGGCGACTTGATGAACTCCGGCGAATCGTGGTTGATCACGCCGTCGCGATCGAGAATGATCATCTTCATGCTGCGGCGGGCCTCACGCAGCGAGCTTGGAAATGTCGGCCACGCGGTTCATCATCGCATGCAGCGACGCCAGGAGGGCCAGGCGGTTGTTGCGCAGCGCGGCATCGTCGGCCATCACCATCACGTCGTTGAAGAAGGCGTCCACGTCGTCGCGCAGCTGGGCCAGGGTCTTGAGCGTGCCGGTGAAGTCGCGCCGGGCAAAGGCTTGCTCGACCTCGGGGCGCACGCGGCCGATCGCCTGGTGCAGCTTCTTCTCGGCTTCTTCCTGCAGCAGGCTTTCCTGCACCTCGCCCGAGGGCGCATCGGTTTTCTTGAGGATGTTGGTGATGCGCTTGTTGGCGGCCGCCAGCGACGCACTTTCCGGCAGGGCGGCAAAGGCTTGCACCGCCTCCAGGCGCTCGACGATGTCGTGCACGCGGTCCAGGTGCGAGGTCATCACCGCTTCCACTTCGTTGGGCGTGAAGCCGCGCTCGCGCAGGATGCCGCGCAGGCGGTCGAACATGAAGGCGCGCACTTCCATCACCGGGTCGGCGTAGCCCGTCACCGCGGCGGCGCCCTTGAAGCGCTTGTTGGCGAACTCCAGCAGCTCGATCATCGAGACGTCGATCTGCTTTTCCACCAGCATGCGCAGCACGCCCAGCGCGTGGCGGCGCAGCGCGAACGGGTCCTTTTCGCCGGTCGGCTGCAGGCCGATGCCCCAGATGCCGACCAGGGTTTCCAGCTTGTCGGCCAGCGCCACGGCGGTGCCGGTTTGCGTCGAGGGCAGGGCGTCGCCGGCAAAGCGCGGCTGATAGTGTTCGGTGGCGGTGAGCGCGACTTCTTCCGGCTCGCCGTCATGGCGCGCGTAGTAGGTGCCCATGATGCCTTGCAGCTCGGGGAATTCGCCCACCATGTCGGTCAAGAGGTCGGCCTTGGACAGGCGCGCGCCGCGTTCGGCCAGCTGCTCGTCGTAGCCCAGCACGTGGGCGATTTCCCTGGCGATGCCGACCACGCGCGTGGAGCGTTCGGCCTGGGTGCCCAGCTTGTTGTGATACACGACGTTGGCCAGCAGCGGCAGGCGCGATTCCAAGGTCTTCTTCTTGTCCTGCTCGAAGAAGAACTTGGCGTCCGACAGGCGCGGGCGCACCACGCGCTCGTTGCCGCCGATGATGTGGCGCGGGTCGCTGGTGGCCAGGTTGGAGACGATCAGGAAGCGCGAGCGCAGCTTGCCGGCGGCATCCGTCAGCGCGAAATACTTCTGGTTGGTCTGCATGGTCAGGATCAGGCATTCCTGCGGCACGGCCAGGTACTGTTCCTCGAAGTGGCATTCGTACACCACCGGCCACTCGACCAGGGCGTTGACTTCGTCCAGCAGGGCTTCCGGCATCAGGGCCTGGTCGGCGCCGGCCTTGGCCAGCAGTTCGGTGCGGATCTTTTCCTTGCGCGCCTCAATGTTGGCAATGACCTTGCCTTGGCTTTCCAGCGTGGCCGCGTACTGGTCGGCGTGGCTGATGGCCAGCGCGCCGGCGGACAGGAAGCGGTGGCCCAGGGTCTGGTTCGATGCGCCCAAGCCCAGAAGGGTGACGGGGACCACCTGCATGCCGTGCAGGGCGATCAGCGAGTGAGCGGGACGCACGAACTGCACGGTGCTGCCGTCCGGGCGCTGGTAGCTCATCACCTTCGGGATGGGCAGCTTGGCGATGGCTTCTTCCAGCGCGCTTTGCAGGCCGGCGGCCAAGGGGCTGCCGGACACGCTGCGGGTGTAGAAGAAGCTCTCGGCCTTGCCGTCGGCGGCGCGCTCCAGGCTGGCCAGCGGCAGGTCCGGCACGCCCAGGGCGGCCAGCTTCTTGGCCAGCGGCGCGGTGGGGTTGCCGTTCGCGTCCAGGGCCACCGAGACGGGCAGCACTTTTTCGCGCAGCGACTTGTCCGGGGAGGTGGGGCGCACGTGGGTGATCGATACCGCCAGCCGGCGCGGGGTGGTGTACGGGGTGGCGACGCTGTCGGCTTCCAGGAAGTCGCGGGATTTCAGGCCGTTGACGATGGCGGCGGCAAAGGCCGCGCCCAGTTTGGCCAGCGCTTTCGGCGGCAGTTCTTCGGTCAGCAGTTCGACGAGTAGGGTCTGGTTCATGGTTCTTGTGCGTTCTTGTGGTCAGGCTGCGGCAGCGGCCGGGGTGCGTTCACCTGGCAGCATCGGGAAGCCGAGCTTTTCGCGCGAGTCGTAGTAGGCCTGGGCCACCATGCGCGACAGCGTGCGCACGCGGCCGATATACGCCGCGCGTTCGGTGACGGAGATGGCGCCGCGCGCGTCCAGCATGTTGAAGCTGTGCGAGGCCTTCATGATCTGCTCGTACGCGGGGAGCGTCAGCTGCAGCTCGATCAGGCGCTTGGCTTCCGATTCATGATTGGCGAACTGGGTGAACAGCAGCTCGGTGTTGGCGTGTTCGAAGTTGTAGGTCGACTGCTCCACTTCGTTCTGATGGAACACGTCGCCATACGACAGCGTCTTCTTCTGCCCATCTTCTTCCCACTCGGTCCACACCAGGTCGTAGACGTTCTCGACGCCCTGCAGGTACATCGCCAGGCGCTCGATGCCGTACGTGATCTCGCCCAGCACCGGCTTGCAGTCGAGGCCCCCGACCTGCTGGAAGTAGGTGAACTGGGTCACTTCCATGCCGTTCAGCCAGACTTCCCAGCCCAGGCCCCAGGCGCCCAGGGTCGGGCTTTCCCAGTCGTCCTCGACGAAGCGCACATCGTTTTCCTTCAGGTTCAGGCCCAGCGCTTCCAGCGAACCCAGGTACAGGTCGAGGATGTTTTCCGGCGCCGGTTTGAGCACCACCTGGTACTGGTAGTAGTGCTGCATCCGGTTCGGATTCTCGCCGTAGCGGCCGTCCTTCGGCCGGCGCGACGGCTGCACGTAGGCGGCGCGCCAGGGCTCCGGCCCGATGGCACGCAGGAAGGTGCCGGTGTGGAAGGTGCCCGCGCCGACTTCCATGTCGTAGGGCTGGAGCAGTGCGCAGCCTTGCTTGTCCCAGTAGTTTTGCAGGGTCAGGATGATTTGTTGGAATGTGAGCATCTTGTGTGAAAGTCGCGCGGACGAAGGCGCAAACGATGTGAGTTTGCCAAAACGACCAATTTTAGCGGGTTTCCGGGAATATCTGGGAGAGACTTGGCCTGCGGTGTGGACAGTTTGTTATTTTTTCTCGTCGGCACCACGTTGGCGGGCATAGCGCCGCCCGCTGAACCACGCCCCCGTCAGCGCCAGCGCACCCAGCGCGAGGAACAGCAGGTTGCCGAGCCGGATGTAGGGCGTCATCCCGCCCATGCCCTGCACCTGGGCGGCCAGTGTTCCCTTCCGGTTGAAGGGCAGCTGGGCCAGCACCTTGCCGCGCCCGTCGATGATGGCGGTGGCGCCCGTGTTGGTCGAGCGCAGCATGGGGCGGCCCGTTTCCAGCGCGCGCATCTGGGAAATCTGCAGGTGCTGGGGGATGGCGACCGAGTCGCCATACCAGGCCAGGTTCGACACGTTCAGGAGCAGGGTGGCGGGGCGCGCTCCATTCCTGAGCTGGGCCGCGATCTCCTCGCCAAACACATCTTCGTAGCAGATGTTGGGCAGCACCAGCTGGTCTTTCACGGCAAACGGCGCCTGCACGGCATCGCCGCGGCGGAAGTCTCCCAGCGGGATGTTCATCATGCGCACGAACCATTTGAAGCCGAGCGGGACGAATTCGCCGAATGGCACCAGATGATGCTTGTCGTACTGGTAGGCGGGGCCGCCCCCCGGCGTGATGCCATTGACGCTGTTCGAGCCGGTCTCTGGGGTGCCGAGCGGCACGCCATACAGGATATGGCTGTGCGAGGCGGTGGCGTAGTCGGCCAGCTGGGTGAAATATTCCGCCGGCAGGTACACGGGAAACAGTGGAACCGCCGTTTCCGGGGTGGCGATCAGGTCGGCGGGCGCTTCGGTGATCATGTCGCGGTACAGGGTGAGGATGCGGCCCAGGTGTTCCGGACTGAACTTCTCGCCCTGCGCCACATTGCCCTGCAACAGGCGCACGCTGATCGGCTGGCCTTGCGGCGCCGTCCACTCGACCGTGCGCAGCAGCGCGCCCGCTCCCAGTGTCACGGCCAACAGGCCCAGCGCGGCCAGGCGGGCGCGCTGGGTGAGCATCACCAGGCAGCCGGCGCACAAGGCCACCAGCACGCCCAGCCCGTACACGCCGACGATCGGGGCGAAGCCGCCCAGCGGGGCCGCATTGTGGGCGTAGCCGGACGCGGCCCACGGAAACCCGGTGAACACCCAGCCGCGCATCCATTCGGACAGGCCCCAGGTCACGGGCAGCACCAGCAGCAGGAAGGCGGGCACCGGCAGCGACCACTTGCGCCGCAGCCAGGTGGCGCTGGCGCTGGCCAAGCCGGCGAACAGGCCCATGTAGGCCGCCAGCAGGCAGACCGCGAGCGCCGCCAGCACGGCGGGCAGGCCGCCGAAGCGGTTCATGGCGATGTACAGCCAGTGCATGCCGGCCACCGACCAGCCGAAACCGAAGGCCCAGCCGATCAGCGCGCTGCGGCGCACGCGCGTGTCCATGCCGACCTGGTAGAACAGGTACGCCAGGGACAGGAACTGGAGCGGCCACCCGCCGAATGGTTCAAAGGAAAACAGGCTGGCGAATCCGGCCAGCACGGCAAACACGGCCGGGAGGACCGTGCCGCGCGGACCGCGTACAGGCGCGGCATTCGCACGGGCGTCACTGGCAGGGGTGCGGCGACGCAGCATCAGTCGTGCTGGTCTTCCGCGAGAGGAAGTTTTTCGACCAGCAGGACGTGGATCTGGCGCGCGTCGGCGCGCAGCACTTCGAAACGCAGGTTGTCGATGTCGAACACCTCGCCCTTGTGGGGCATGCGGCCCAGGTGGCTGGCGACCAGGCCGCCGATGGTATCGAGGTCGTCTTCGGGCAGGCTGGCGCCCACTTCTTCGTTGAATTGCTCGACCTCGGTCAGGGCTTTCACGCGCCAGCGCGGACCCAGCTGGCCTTCCTTGATCGACAGGACATTGTCTTCTTCCTCGTCGAAATCGTACTCGTCCTCGATGTCGCCGACGATCTGTTCGAGCACGTCTTCGATGGTGATGAGGCCGGCCACGCCGCTGTATTCGTCGACGACGATGGCCATGTGGTTGTGGTTGGCGCGGAAGTCGCGCAGCAGCACGTTCAGGCGCTTCGATTCGGGAATGAAAATCGCCGGGCGCAGCATGTCGCGCACGTCGAACGATTCTTCCGCGTAATAGCGCAGCAAGT
>JBKHWY010000052.1:0-14493 GCA_046566285.1 Gammaproteobacteria bacterium
CTTCTGGCGCGCTTCGACAACGATGCGCTCCAGGTCGCGGTCTGCCTTCATCTTCAGCTGCTCCGCCGTCGTCTTGGCTTCGATCGCTTCATTGAAGGTTTTACTGAACTGGAAATCGATGATCGAGAACTCGTCCACGATGATGCCGTGGCGGTTCATGCGCTCCTGCAGGTTCTTGACGATGTTGTTGCGCACCTCGGAACGCTTGGCGATCAGCTCCTCCGCCGTGAAGTTGGCCGTCACCGCCTTCACCGCTTCGTGCACGCTCGGCACGATGATGCGCGGACCGGGTTCATTGGCCAGCTCGCGGAACACGTACACCGCCTTGCCCGGATCGGTGTGGTAGTTGATCGCGACGCGGGTCTCGACGTTCTGCAGGTCGCGCGAGGCGGCGCTGCCTTCGCCTTCGCCTTTTTGGATCGACACGTTCACCAGGTGCATGCGCTGGATCAGCGGCCAGCGGAAGTGCAGCCCCTCGCCATACACCTCGTCATTGGGTGTGCCGAACGTCGTGATGACCCCGCGATAACCCGTCGGCACCTGCGCGAACGGGGCCAGGATGTACACCATCAGGATCGCGCCGATTAACAGCGCAATGGGACGAATCAGGTTGAATTTCACTTGGAAGCTCCATGGTTGAACAGAGCTCCCAGCCTAACATTTCTGATATTGCTGTCAATTAACAAAGGGCCGTCTTATTTCGAACCTTTGATCAGGTTTTCCGGAAGTTCGATCACGCAGATATTCATGCTGCGGCCATCCGCCGACAGCATGGCGGACTGGATTTCGATCTTGGTGCCGTCGGCGTTGAAGGTGGGGTGGGTGTGGTCGGCGGCCGTGGTCTTGTGCCCGGTGGAGAGCAGGGTCATGGCGCGGGTCTTGCGGTCGATGAGGTAGATGTTGCGCTCAAAGTCGTCACCCACCGCCCAGCGCCCGTCGCTCGATCCGTGCACGTGCCACAGGCCGCTGCCGGCATCGGTCTGCCCGGCGATGACCATCTCGCGCGTGCGCAGGTTCACGATGGCCAGGCCGCTGGGTTTTTCGCGCGTGCCGGTCACGCCCCAGGCATTGTCCTGGCCGGGGTTGGCGCCCTCCACGCCGGTGGGGGCGGGCGTGCCCGCCTTGGCCAGGCCGGGAATGGCGCGGTGCCCCATGATGGCCAGCGCGACTTCATCCTTTGAAATCACCGCTTCGTGCGTCACCCATTCGTAGCTGGCTTCCGGATAGAGCGGGCGCAGGCCGCTGCCGTCGGCGCGCACGGTCCAGGTGCGCTGCGGCGATTTGCCCCCGGTCTCCCAGCTGAAGATGATCTCGCCCGGGTTCCACAGGTTGGACTGGATGTGCCCCACCTGGAACGGCACCGACACCACGTGGACGATCGCGCCGGTCTTGAGGTTCATGCGCGCGATCCCGCCCGGACCGGCGCCCATATTGCGCGGGCCGAAATTGGGCTCGAGCTTCGTGTTCGGCGCCAGGTGCTTGCCTGCTTCCGCCTTGCCCAGCCTGAAGTACAGCCATTCCTCATCGGCGTCGAGCGCGGTGTCGCCGGTGGCTTCCATCGCCGCCGGGATGACGCCGGCGATGCGCTGGTAGCTAGCAGCCGGCTTGACGCTGTTGGCGTTCACGTCCGCGAACAGCTTCTGCAAATCGACTTCGACGATCTGGGCGCCCTTGTCCGATGGGTCGGGATGGCGCAGGAAGACCAGCTTCATCGACTTGCGCGCGGCGTTGAGCATGCCGTCGTATCCGCCCTCGGTCACCTGCACGATGTCCCCGTTGGCTTCATTGACGGCCATGGCCTCGCCCTTGACGCGGCGCGAGCGGAACAGCACCCACTTGCCGTCCGCCGTCCATTGCGGGTGGGTCGGGTAGATCTTGGAATCGCCCACCTGCCGGCTGGTCAGGAAGGTCAGCTTGACGCCCGTGACCGGATCGTTGATGACCTTGCGCTCGGACGGAAAGCGCGCACCGATGCCCGCCAGCGCGCAGCTGGAGAAAACCAGGGACGCGCACAGAAGTGCGTAATGACGGGGTGTGACGTGCATGTTCTGACCTCTCGAGACCGTGATCCAAGCATTGTGGCCAAAGTTTCGATTGGAAAGCGATCATTTCCCTGATTCTTTCTGAGGCCGCCGCGCCGGGCGATGTGGCTCGCATAGAATTGACTCATCCCTTTTGGAAGACGAGGACCATGAAGCCGTTCGACTCGCTGCGCCGCGCGCTAGCGCTCTCGCTGATCTGCGCCCCGGCGCTGGCGCAAATCGCGCCTTTCACCGCCAGCACTGATCCGGCGCGCGCGCAGGTGGTGCTGCCGGAGCCGGCCAATCCCTCATTGCGCTCGCTGATCCTGATCGGCGACTCCACCGTCCGTAATGGCAAGGACGACGGCCAGGGCAAGGGCGCCGAGGGTCAGTGGGGATGGGGCAATCCGATCGCGCGCCACTTCGACCAAAGCAAAATCAATGTGGTCAACCGTGCGGTGGGCGGCCTCTCAAGCCGCACCTACATCACCAGCGGACATTGGGACAAGACCTACGCCTTGATCAAGAAGGGCGACGTGGTGCTGATGCAGTTCGGGCATAACGACAGCAGTGCGATCAACGACGACAGCCGCGCACGCGGCACCATCCGCAGCATTGGCGAAGAAACCGAAACCATCGACAACCAGCTGACGGGCAAGCGCGAAGTGGTGCACAGCTACGGCTGGTACCTGCGCAAGTTCATCAACGAGATCAAGGCGAAGGGCGCGATCCCCGTCGTGGTGTCCTCCATTCCGCGCAAGATGTGGGGACCGGACGGCAAGGTCCTGCGTGGCAAGGGCGATTTCGCCGGATGGGCCGAGCAGGTGGCACGCCAGGAACACGTGGGCTTCATCGATCTCAATGAACTGGCGGCGCGCAAATACGATGAGATGGGCGTGGATGCGGTGATGCAGCTGTTCCCGGTGGCGACGCCCGACGAACGGGTGCACACCAACCTGGCCGGCGCCGAACTTAATGCGCAGATCGTGGCCGATGGCCTGAAGGCCCTGGGCATCCAGCCCCCGCTGCCGTTCCTGGCCAACCCGCTGCCGCGCGAGGACGATCGCCCACTGGCTGACGCGTCGAAGGTGCAGGAAGAACACGTGGCCAATCCCGCGCTGCCGACTCTCTTTATCGTGGGCGACTCCACCGTGCGCAGCGGCGGGCAGAATGGCGCGATCGGCTGGGGCGAGCGCATCGGTCCGTACTTCGACAGCCGCAAGATCAACGTGGTCAATTTCGCCATCGGTGGGCGCAGCAGCCGCACGTTTTACACGGAAGGCCGCTGGGACAAGGTGGCCGCCCAGCTCAAGGCGGGCGACTTCGTGCTGATCCAGTTCGGGCATAACGATGGCGGACGCATTGGCGACCCGGCGATGAAGAACCGCGCGTCCGGCCCCGGCATCGGCAACGAAGTGGTGGCGGACACCCGCCCGGACGGCAGCACGGAACAGGTGCACACCTTCGGCTGGTATATGACCCAGTACGTGAATGGGGCCCGTGCGAAGGGCGCCACGCCGATTTTGCTCTCTCCCGTGCCGCACCGCGACAAATGGCAGGGTGAGCGCGATTTCGCCAGCTTCGCCGAGTGGGACCAAGCAGTGGCCAAGGCGGGCGGGGCGCGCTTCATCGACCTGACTGCGCTGGTGACCGACGCCTATCGCCGCATCGGGGCTGAGAATGTCGATACCTTCTTTTCCGATGCGCGCACGCACACCAATGAGGCTGGTGCGCGCTTTAACGCCGAGCAGGTGGTGGCCGGGCTCAAGTCTCTGGCCGGCAATCCGCTCGGCCCCTTTTTCGCCGTCCAATGAGCATCGCACTGGCGCTCGCTTGCACCAGCTGGGGTACGCCCGGGGTGCTCCTGCATGCGGACCGTTTCGACGGTCCCCTCACGCAGTGGGTGACTGAATACCGCCAGGCGCCAGGGTCGAAAGTCGAGGCCAGGGGCGGCCGGCTGGTGATGGATGTCGCCAGCGGCGCGACCGCGTGGTTCAGGACGCCGCTGTCGGGCGACTACCTGATTCGCTTCACGCGCAAGGTCGTGATGGCGGGCGGCGCGAACGACCGCCTGTCGGACCTGAACATGTTCTGGATGGCGAGCGACCCGCGCACCGCCGAGCTGTTTACCCGCACGGGCGAATTCGAACAGTACGACAACCTGCGCATGTATTACGTGGGCGTGGGCGGCAACACCAACACGACCACGCGCCTGCGCCGCTACGACGGCACCGGTGCGCGCCAGCTGCTGGGCGAATACAGCGACCGCGCCCATCTGCTCCAGCCCAATCACCGCTATGCCGTCGAGATCGCGGTGTATCGCGGCTGCACCCGCGTGCGGCTCGATGGCGACACCCTGTTTTCATTCCGCGACCCGGAGCCGCTGTTGAACGGCTACTTCGGCTTGCGCACCACGCAATCACGCCAGGAGATTGGCGACTTCCAGATCTACCAGCTCAAATAGAACAACCAGGAGACACCTCATGAAAGCCAAACTGCTGCCTTTGACCGGACTACTGCTGGCATGCTTTGCCATCAACGCCCCGGCCCAGCAGAACGACGCGACGGCCCCGCTGCACCTGATGAAGCCGGACTATCCCACCCCGTACGGCGCGCCCGCCGCAGCGGAGGTGAAGAAGACGCTCGATCGCGTGCTCACCTATCTGGAAGGGGTGACGCCGGCGCGCCTGATCAACGCCAAGACCAAGGCCGTGGTGTCGGACTACAGCCACATCGATGCCGACACCATCCTGGCGCCGGGCGACTACCGCCTGTTTTCGTATGAATGGGGCGTGACCTACGCCGGCATGATGCAGGCCGGCGCCGCCAGCGGCGACCAGCGCTATACCGATTACGCCTATACGCGCCTGAAGTTCCTGACCGATGTGATGGCGGCGCAGCAGGGCAAGGCGACAAGCGAGACGGCGCCGTTGCGGCGCACGCTGGACCCGCACGCGCTCGACGACATCGGCGCCCTGTGCGCCGCGGCGATCAAGGCCAAGCGGGCGGGCGCCCCCGGCAAGCTGGAGGTGATGATCGACGTCTGCCGCGAGTTCATCATGAACAAGGAATTCCGCTTGAAGGATGGGACGATCGCGCGCAACCGTCCGCAGGCCAACACGCTGTGGCTGGACGATATGTTCATGGCTTTGCCGGCGGTGGCCCAGCTGGGCAAGCTGACGGGCGAGCGCAAGTACTACGATGAAGTGGTCAAGCAGGTGCAGGCCTACAGCCAGCGCATGTTCAACAAGGACAAGGGCCTGTACATGCACGGCTGGGTGCAGGGCATGGAGGTGCATCCGGAGATGCGCTGGGCGCGCGCCAACGGCTGGGCGGTGATGACGCTGGTAGAGATCCTGGACGTGCTGCCCAAGGATCATCCGGGCTACCCGGTGGTGCTGGAACAGCTGCGTGCGCACGTCAAGGGATTGGTCGCGCTGCAGCACGGGACGGGCTTCTGGCATCAGCTGCTGGACCGGCCGGACAGCTACCTGGAGACGTCCGCCACCGCCATCTACACCTATGCGCTGGCGCGCGCGATGAACCAGGGGTATATCGACAAGCTGGCCTATACGCCGGCAACCATGCTGGCCTGGAATGCGGTGGCCACCAAGGTCAATGCAAAGGGGCTGGTGGAGGGGACCTGCGTGGGGACGGGGATGGGCTTCGATCCGGCGTTCTACTACTATCGGCCGGTGAACGTGTATGCCGCGCATAGCTATGGGCCGGTGCTGCTGGCGGGGGCGGAGATCTTGACGCTGCTGAAGAATAATCAGTTCAAGATTGATGATAGTTCTTTGCAGTTGGTGGTGAAGTAGGGTGTTCGGAGAAAAGGCCGACATTTAGCACGGTGCGTCGCGCCGTCGCCACGTGTGCATTCACCCGCGCATGAAAAACCGTCGTCCTGGCGAAGGCCAGGACCCATAACGCGCTCGCTCAGAGTGGAACCATGCCACAGATGGAATGCGCTATGGATTCTGGCCTGCGCCAGAATGACGGTTTTGAGTGTGGAGTGTACGCATACATGCCATCATCGGATATTTGACGACATGCTACTTCCGGAAGAATTAGGCTGCGCTGGTCGGTTAGCCTTACGGCGACAAGCCTTCACTGCGTCGCAACTGCTCCGCCAGCGCCCCAGGAATCGCAATCGCCGTCCCATGCCGCATGCGCACCGGCGTGCCCTCGTCAGGGAAATGCATGCGTGCCGTGACGTCTTCCCAATGCACCCCATCGCGCGAGCGCAATGCGCCGTAGTGCTTGGCCGTGTAGGCGTCGTAGTAGACGATGGTCTCGCGGCCGACTCGGAGCGCGGTCGGCCCTTCCACCCACAAGCCGGGGGGCGTGATCGGTGCCGACAGCGCGCCGAATGGCCCCTGCAGGTCGGGCGCGCTGGCCAGCTGCAGGTATTTTTTGGGCGGGTAGCGCGTCTCGTCCTTGACCATCAGGTAGCGGCGCGCGCCCATCGTCACGAAGGTCGCGTCGATGACGCTAAAGCCCGGATCGTAGAACAGGCGCGTCCGCGTGAAGCGGGCGAAGTCGCGGGTGGTGATGGCATAGATGCGGTGGTTGTACTTTTCTTCCGACGAGCCGGCCGTCTGGGCGAAGCGGCCGGGCACGGTGGATGACCAGAAGATCAGGAATTCGCCACGCGCGGCATCGTGGACGATCTCCGGCGCCCAGGCGTTCAGCACCCCAGGCTCGTGCGCCATCACGGCAATGGCCTTCTGACCCTCCCAGTGCACCAGATCACGCGAGTGCGCGTAGCCGATGTTGTTTTCGTTCCAGCCGGAGGTCCAGACCATGTGGAACACGCCATCCTGCCCGCGTACGATGCAGGGGTCGCGCATCAGTTTGGCGTTGCCCACCTGCGGCGCCAAATAGCTGCGGCCGCCGCCCAGCTTTTCCCAGCGATAGCCGTCCATGCTGATGGCCAGGTGAAGGCCGTCTTCGCCGTTCTTCGTGAAGTAGGCGAACAGGTAGGCGTCCGGCGGCGCGGTCGGTACGCTGACGCAACCGGCCAGAAGGGTCGCCGCGCCAAGCCACGCAAAGGTGCGGCGCTTCACCGGTTGGCCTCGTCGCCGAGCGGACGCTCGCTGCTGTGGGCGGGGCTGGCCGGCACGTCGAATGCAGCCGCCGGATCGGGCTGTGCGGGGTCGAAATCGCGGAAGTCGTCGGCGATGAAGGCCGCCACCGGCAGCCGGTGGGCGCGCAAGGCTGTCACGACGATCTTGGCCAGCTCGTAGCCGCCGTAGCTGTTGTGGTGGGTGTTGTCGATCTTCCCCGGTGCGGGCTGCGCGAACGCGGCGCGCGAACCATCCTGGCCCAGCGCTTGATACAGCACGATCGATTGGGCATTCAGGTCGATGAACTTGACCTTTTCTTCGCTGGCGACCTGGCGCGCGGCGTCGGCATAGTCGTGAAGCGACGGAACCACCTTGCCCTGCGCATCGAAGGCGCGCCGCTCCATCGATGACACCACGACGGGGATGCCACCGCGCGCAAGCACGCGCCGCACGTGCGTGCGCAGTTCGTCCTCGTAGGTCGCGGGGCTGCCCGTGCCTTCCCTGATCTGCTTCTGGTCGTTGTGCCCGAACTGGAACAGGACGGTGTCGCCCGGCTTCATGACGCTGATGATCTTGTCCAGGCGCCGGCGCGCGAGCGAATCACGCAGCGTTTCGCCCGATTCGGCGTGATTAGCCACGGCCAGCCCGGCCTTGAAGAAGCGCGGCAGCATCTGGCCCCAGCTGCTGTAGGGTTCCCCCGGCTGGTCGCAGACGGTGGAGTCGCCCAACAGGAAGAGCGTGGGCGTGTCGGCGCGCACGATCTCGACGGCCTTGACGGCCGGGTTGTCGCCACCCACTTCAAGGGTGAGGCGGGGGTCCCAGGCCCAGGCTTCCTCCACTGTTTCGCGCGGGGCTTTCAGCTGCACCGCCCCCGTGCCATCGATGACGGGCGTGCGCACATTCACGGTGAAGGTGCGCTGGACGGTCTGGCCTGGTCTGGTCACGACCCGTTCGAGCATCAGCCGGCGCAGTTCGGCCTTGACCGTGGTGCTCGCGGCCTGCGCGCCGCCCAGCGTGACGGTGACGTTGTAGTTCCCCTCGGGCAGATCGACCAGCGTGTAGCCGGGCTTCAGCGGCCCCAGGCGGATCACAGGTTCAGCGGCGTGGCAAAAGCCAGGCAGCGCCAGCACCGCCAACAGCAGCGCCTTCATTGGGTGTCGATGGTGACGATGCCGGCCTCCAGGCCCTTGGATTCGGCCTTGACGGTGATCTTGCCGCCGCCGCCCTTGGCGCGGATCACGGCCAGGCATTTGCCGGCGATGGCCTTGCAGACGTCGGCCTGGTAGGGCTCGTGGCTCATCGGACTGCCGTTGTCCACGCCGGCGATTTCGCCTGGGCCCGTCACCGTCAGCTTGATGGCGTTGGTCGCGTTGGGCGCCAGCACGCCTTTGGCGTCCACCAGGTTGAGGGTGACGAAGGCGACGTCGTCGAAATGGGTGGTCAGTGCCGGGCGCTCGCTGGCCACCTGCACACGCGCGGGGCGGTCGGCGGTCTTCATCTCGTCCACCGCCACCTCCTTACCGCGGTTGCGGGCCACGGCGCGCAGCGTGCCCTTGGCGAAGGTGACGTTCCAGCGGCGCGGCGAATCGTCGGCGGGCTTTTGCTTGACGCCCTGGGACTGATCGTTCAGGAACAGCTCCACTTCCTCGGCATTGCTGTACACCTCGATGCGGGCGTCGTCGTAGGTATAGAAGTCGGTCGGGGTCCAGTTGTCCACCAGCGGCCCGACCCCGGCGTTGTCCTGGTGGCGCAGGATCTTCACCATGGGCTTGGCGGACCACCAGCTGGCGCGCTGGTAGCCGCGCGGCTTCCAGTTGCCGGCGCGGTCGAACAGGCCCTGGTCGAAGGTGGTGTTGGGCCAGTCAGCTTCGCCCAGGTAGTCGAAGCCCACCCACAGGAACTGGCCGGACATGAAGGGGTTGTCGCGCATGGCCAGCCAGGATGCCTGGGTGTGGCCGTTCTCGGTGCCGAGCACCTTGCGCTTGGGGTTGGCGCGGTAGGCAGCCGCCAGTTCGTTCTCGCGGTAGTTCTGGCCGACGATGTCCATGATCTCCACAAAACCGTTCTCGTACACCTTGGACAGGGTGGGGCGGAACAGCGCCATCGTCACCGGGCGGGTCGGGTCGAGCTGGTGCACCAGGTCCTGCTGCTGGCGGTACTTCTGGAAGCCTTCCGGGTTGTTCAGGTTGTCGTGGATCTCGTTGCCGACGCTGTAGATGATGATGCTGGGGTGGTTGCGGTCGCGGATGACCATGTCGCGGGTGTCCCGTTCCCACCAGGTCTTCCAGAAGCGGTTGTAGCCTTCCTCGCCGTTGTGCTTGGGCTCTTCCCAGGTGTCGAAGGTTTCGTCCATCACCATGAAGCCCATGCGGTCGGCCAGGTCCAGGAACTCGGGCGCCACCGGGTTGTGCGAGGTGCGGATGGCATTCACGCCGGCCTGCTTGAGCAGCTTGAAGCGCCGTTCCCAGGCGGCCAGCGGCACGGCCGCGCCCAGCGCGCCGGCATCGTGGTGCAGGCAGACGCCCTTGATCTTCAGGTTCACGCCGTTCAGCCAGAAGCCCGTCTCGGCGACGAAGCGCGCTTCGCGGATGCCGAAGGTGGTGGTCTGCTCGTCCAGCACGCCGTCGGCGCCGCGCAGGGTGGTGACGGCCTTGTACAGGCGCGGGGCGTCCAGATTCCAGCGCTGGATGGCGGCCAGCTGCGCTTCCTGCACCGCGTTGGCCGACTGGCCGGCGCCCACCTGCTGGCGCGATTCGACCGTCTGCACGGTCTTGCCGTCCGGGTCGATGATCACGGTCTGCACGGTGAATTCGCCCGCCTTGCTCGACGTGTTCTTCAGGTCGGACTGGATGCGCACGGTGGCGCGCTCGCCGTCGATGGTCGGGGTGGAGACGAACACGCCGCCGGGGCCGAACTGCACCGGCTCGGTGCTCACCAGGCGCACGTGGCGGTAGATGCCGGCGCCGGTGTAGTAGCGCGAGGCCGGCTGCACGGTGTTGTCGGCCCGGACGGCGATCACATTGGGTTGGCCGAACTTGAGATGGGGCGTCAGGTCGTAGCTGAAGCTGGCGTAGCCGTAAGGGCGCTTGCCCAGGTGGTGACCGTTGATCCAGACATCGCTGTTGGCCATGACGCCATCGAATTCGATGCGCACCCGGCGCTTCGCTTCGGACGCGGGCACGGTGAACGTCTTGCGGTACCAGCCGGCGCCGGAAGGCAGGTAGCCGCCGCCGCGCCCGGTCGGTTCGCTCTGGTCGTAGGGGCCCTCGATGCTCCAGTCGTGCGGGACCGCCAGCTTGCGCCACTTCGCATCCTTGAAGCCCGGCTGCTCGGCGCCCTTGGCGTCGCCTTTCAAAAAGCGCCAGCCCGGATCGAAGGAGGTCGTGATGCGCCCGTGCGCGTCGGCCCATGCGGCGGAGGATACAAGACAAGCGGTCAGTGCGGCGGCGCGTGCGAGCGTGGTCAAGGTGGTGTTCATGGCGTGATCGATTGTGATTGCGATTGTGATTGTTTTCGGTGCGTCGTCTCCGGGTTCATTCTACGGCGCGTCATTTCAGCGCAGGCAGGCCAGTGCGAAAGAATCAGGAAACTGAGCGGAGCCTGCGCCGGGCTCACAGGTATTGACCGATCAGCGCCAGGTTCTGGATCGCGGCCAGGCCCCATTGCGCGGTCTCGCTGGTGCTCACGTCCGGCATTTCGTCCACCGGGTTGAGGACGGCCGGGCCGCTCACGCGCACCGGCGGCGCGGGCGGCCGGCGGCTGGCGAATTCCTGCCAGGCGCGCCGCGCCAGCGCCGCATCGTTGCGCTTCCAGGCCGCATAGGCGGTCAGGCGCGAATGGCCCACGTAGAGGGCGTTGCCGGCCTTGTGCGGCGCGCCGAGCGCCTTGATCTGCTCGGCCACGGTGGCGTTGAAGAGCTCACAGTACTGCAGCCAGGCGCGCTCGAACGCCTTGTCGCCGGTGAGCGCGATCAGTTCATCGAAGATCTCGCCGGCGCCGAACACCGCGTTCAGGTGGCTGGCGTGCACTTCGTCGCCCACCATATTGTGCAGGCGGCCGGTGTCGGGTTCGTAGCCTGCGCGTTCGGCGCTGAAGAAACCGTGCGGCATGGCGGCCAGGTCGCGCATCCCGCGTAGCAGCTTGTCGCGGTAGCGCGTATCGCCGCCACGCTCCCATTCGGCCAGCCAGTTGGCGGCCATCGAGCTCCAGTCGGTGCCGAAGGCGATGCGCGCGGGCCACGGTCCCTTGGGCGGCGCCTTGGCGATCTTGCGCACCGGGTCCACGGCGTCGAGCTTGCGGTCGGCGTCCAGCAGCTCGCGCATGATGTCGCCGATGCGTTCGTCGGCGGTGAGGAAGTAGTAGTGGCGCCGGTACACGGCGGTGCTGATGCGCACCTGCTTGGCGCTGCAGCCCCAGTGCTGGACGTTGTGGCGCGAGCCCAGGCCGGCGAAGCGGCCCAGGTGGTAGGTATCGACCTCGCTGGTATGGCGCACCATCGCTTCGGCCATACGGAAGATGTCGGCGCGGCCGCTGCGCAGGAACGAATACCATAGCCACAGGTCGGGCGACAGCTCGGAGTTATCCCAGGCGAAGCCGCCCACGTCGTAGCGCCACTCGTGGCGGTCGGCGTCGTAGGTGTGACGGATATCGCCATAGTCCCAGAAGCCGTACCAGTGGCGCTGCTCGATCTGGCCCTGGTAATACGCCAGGCGCTGCTCCAGCTGGTCTTCGATGGCGGCCTTCGCGGGCGTGCCGCGGTCCGGCAGGTTCCACAGCTGGCCGAACACCCCTGTGGCCAGATACCGGCGCGGGCTGGCCACCAGCTGCGGCGGGTGCTGCACCGCCTGGGCAAACTGCGCCATGCGTTCGCGCGCCGGCGTCGCGCCCAAGGCCCACAGGGTGATCTCGCTGCTGCGCGCCACGCCGACAGGGGTGCCATAGCCTTGTTCGTAGTCCTCGTAGGTGATCTCCAGGCCTTCGAGTTCCTCCGCGTGGGTGTCCATCCCCATGCCATCATGGTAGAAGCGCAGGTCCATGGCGCGGGCGTCCGGCGCGTGCATCCACAGGGTGACGCTGGCCGTGTCCAGGTGGGCGTCGCGGATGTCCAGTTGCGTCGGGTGGCGCTGCCAGAAGTCGCGCAAGCCGAAGGCCACGCCGCCGCTGGCCCCGCCGAGGTAACCCACGCCCGGCGCGCGCCGGCCCCACGCGGCGTCGATCCAGCCGTGGCCGGCCTGGGTGCGCTTGCGGACCTGGAAGCTGTCGGCGCTCGCTTGCGTGAGCGTGTAGTCGCCCCAGGCGGGGATCAGGGGCAGGGCACGGCGCACGGGAGCGGCGAACTGGTCGAGGGGCGGGCAGGCCTGGCCGGCCACCTGCGCGGCGCGCACGGCCGCGCCGGGGTCGCGCCGCAGACCGGTGAGGTTGCGCACCCCTTCGCCCCATACGCCGCCCGCTTCGCCGGCAAAGCGCACGTGACGGTCGTGCAGGGCGTCGCGCATCGGCACGCCGAAACGCAGGCCGATGCCGCGCAGGTAGTCCTTGTGCTCGTCGCCGTCGAACACGAAGGTATGCATGATGCGCACGGATTCGGCGCCGGCGTAGAAATACAGGCGCACCGAGAAGGGCAGCCAGTCGCGGCCCGCGCCACGGTGGTGGCCGTCGATTTTCACCACCGCGCGGACCGGGCCGCGCTGTTCGATGGCGGCGCTGGCGATCGCGCTGACGAACGCGCTCTGGCGCGTGACGCCGGCGCTGGCGTCCGGCTGGTCGTCGGACAGGGCCACCAAATGGGCGTCGGTGGCGATGACACGCCCGTCGCGTGTGATCGATGCGATCAGGTGCTCACCGCGCCGGGGCAGCACGCATGCGATGACGCCGGTGTCGATGGTGATGGTGTCCGGCGCTTCACGTATCGACAGCGGCCGCGCCGCCGCTTGTTCCCGGCCCGGTTTGACCTCGATCCGCTCGGGCAGGGTGGCGCCGGCGGGCAGGGCGTGGGCGGTCCACTTCAGCGAGCCGTCGGGCCAGTAGGCCAGCGGCCACGTTTGGCTGGGGACGCCGCTGACGGCGACCGGCTGGTTGCGCTTGAGCTGTCCGCGCGGCCACGGTACGGTGAAGGTGCTGCCGTTGTTCTGGGCCAGTGCGGCGCCGTCCAGCCAGTGCAGTTCGGCCGGCTCGCCCGGGCTGGTGACGGTGGAGGAGGGCTGGGCGGAGGACGGCTGGGCGGCGGCGTCGAACAGGGGCAGGCTGGCGACGGCGGCGCCGGCGCCGGTCTTCAGGAAGGTACGGCGGTTTGTAGGCATGCATCGACTCGGGTTCGCGGATGGGCGATGTCGAGTATCGATTTGCTCGCTTGCCGATGTCAATCCGGCGCCGGAGCGGCGCGCCAGATAATCATGTGGATGAGCGGTGGACCAGCGTCAGGCCGCCGCCGCGGCCCGGCCGGCCCGGGGCTGGCGCGGCTTGCTGCGCGCTTTCTCGACCGGGGTGGCACGCGCCAGGCGTTCCTGCAGCAGCGCGACCACGGCCGCTTCCTCGGGCTGCAGCGCGTGCAGCTCCTCGGCCAGCTCCTGGCGGGTGCGCTCGCGCAGCGCTTCGATCACGGTGCCGTCCAGGTAGGCGTCCAGCACCCCCGGGTGCACATAGCATTTGCGGCAGACCGAGGGTGTGTTGCCCAGCTTTTCGGCCACGTGCTCGATGGCGCGCACGATGTTCTTCTTGGCCTGGGCTTCCGAGTCGAACTTCTCGAATTCCTGCAGGGCGAGGGCGGCCAGCAGGGTGCCGGACCAGGTGCGGAAATCCTTGGCGGTGTAGTCCTCGCCGGTGATCTCGCGCAGGTAGTCGTTGACGTCGCTCGAGCCGACGTTATGCGGCGCGTCATCGTCGTCGATGTAGTGGAACAGCTCCTGGCCCGGCAGGTCGCGGATGCGGCTGATGATGCGCGACAGGCGGCGGTCGTCGACCTTGACTTCGTGGTGCACGCCGCTCTTGCCCCGGAAGCGAAACTGCACTTCGCTGCCGTCGATGCGCACATGGCGGCTGCGCAGCGTGGTCAGGCCGAACGACTTGTTGGTGCGGGCGTATTCCTCGTTCCCGATCCGCATCATGGTCGCTTCCAGCAGGTAGACGATGGTGGCCAGCACCTTCTCGCGCGGCAGGCCAGGGCGGCGCAGGTCTTCGTCCACGCGCTGGCGGATCATGGGCAGGGCCTTGCCGAAGCTGATCATGCGTTCGTACTTCACTTCGTCGCGCAGGGTGCGCCAGCGCGCGTGATAGCGGTACTGCTTGCGCCCGCGCGCATCGCGGCCGGTGGCCTGCAAGTGGCCGTTGGCCGATTTGCAGATCCACACATCGGTCCAGGCGGGCGGAATCACCAGTGACTTGATGCGGGCCAGCGTGGCCTCGTCCTC
>JBKHWY010000053.1:0-14139 GCA_046566285.1 Gammaproteobacteria bacterium
TCGCAGCGGATGCCGCCGGTGCAGAAGGTCACTACGGTCTTGCCCTGCAATTCGTCCTTGTGCGCGGCCGCCACTGCCGGGAAGTCGCTGAACTTCTCGATGCGGTAGTCGAGCGTGTTGTTGAAGGTGCCCACGTCCACTTCGAACGCGTTGCGGGTCTCCATCATCACCACCGGCTTGCCGTCATCGTCATGGCCCTGGTCCAGCCAGCGCTTGAGCGTCGTGGCCGAGACGGCGGGCGCGCGGCCCTTTTCGGGCTGGATCAGCGGCATGCGCATGGTGATGATCTCCTTCTTGATCTTCACCAGCATGCGCTTGTGCGACTGCTCTTCCGAATAGCTGTCCTTGACTTCGATGTCGGCCAGGCGCGCATCGCCGCGCACGAACGCCAGGTACTCGTCGATGGCGCCGCGCGGACCGGAGACGAACATGTTGATGCCTTCGGGCGTCAGCAGGATGGTGCCTTTCAGAGCCAGGCGGGCGCAGACAGCCTGGTAGGCGGCGCGCAGCTCCTCGAGGTGGTCGAGGGTGACGAACTTGTAAGCGGCGATATTTACGTGGCGCCCGATGGCGCCGTGAACGGCGCCAACGCTGGCGCTGTCGGTAGTGGCTTGCATGGGAAAACGGCTGGAAGAGGTGAATACAGCCGGTATTATAGCCGTGGCGCGGCCCGCTGGATCAGGGCGGGGCAGCGAAGGCTCAGCGAAGGTTCAGCGAAGGTTCAGCGAAGGTTCAGCGACTGAGGCCAAACTGCTGGCGCGCCGGCGCGCGCTTGCCCAGCAGGCGGGCGAACCAGCCCGGCTGGTACGGCGCGAAGCCGGCCGGCAGCGGCAGCAGGTCCAGGACCAGGCCTTCACCCTCCAGCGAAATCGCATGGCTGGGCGTCCAGTCGCGCGCGCGCACCAGCACCCGGCCGCTGGACATGTCGCGCTGCGCGCGCTCGGCCAGTTCCGACACCCCGACCAGCCGGTGCGATGCGTCGAACGCCACCCCGCGCGGAAAGCCGCCGGTTTCGATCTGGAAGCCGCGCGTGCCCAGTAACGTGCCGTGGGCCGACGAGCAGGTCATCAGCTGGCCCTCCTCGCGCCAGATGTTATGGGCGCAGTTGCCCAGTTCCACGCGTTCGAGCAGGCGCCGGTCGGTGAGCGAAAACGCCATTAGTTCGCTCGGCCCGCGATTGTGCGCCAGGATCCAGATGCGCCCGGCCTCGAACATGAAGGAATTGAAGTGGTTGGCGTCGCCCGCGTGCTCGTCGCCGAGCGGGAACCAGCGCTCCCACCGGGTGCCGTCGTACACGGCGATCATGTTATCGAACGAGCAGGTGGCGTACAGCTTGCCGTCATGCCAGGCGATTTCGTGCAGGTCGCGCAGGGGGAAGGGCGCCGTGAGGCTGCCGGCGGCGCGCAAAGTGCGGTCGAACATCAGGATCTCGCCGCGTTCCTCGGTTTGCGGCACGGTGGAGGACACCAGGCGCCGGCGCGCGGCTACATAGAGGAGGTCGCCCTGGCGCGCGATGCCGTAGTACAGGCCGCGCCCGCGGTCGATCACGTCGGCGGCGCCGGTGTCGGAATCGAGCAGCAGCAGGGATTGCGAAGTGGTCAGCAGGGCGCGCATTCGGTCAGTCAGATGTAGGCAAATCGGCAATTATAGTCGAGCTACCCGTGCGCACGCGACCCCGGCGCGCGCTAGTCTTTCATGACCCCGTGCTGGCGCAGCAGGTCAATCACCAGGTCGACCGACTCGTCGATGCTGTGGCGCGCCGTGTCGATCACCAGTTCGGCATGGTCCGGCGCTTCGTAGGGCGACGAGATGCCAGTGAATTCCTTGATCTGCCCGGCGCGCGCCTTCTGGTACAGGCCCTTGACGTCGCGCGCTTCGCATACCTCCACCGGACAGGCGCAGTAGATCTCCAGGAAGTCGCCCGGCGGCACCAGCGTGCGCACCCGTTCGCGGTCGCTCTGGAAGGGCGAGATGAAGGCGGTCAGCACGATCACGCCGGCTTCCACGAACAGCTTGGCCGTCTCGCCCACGCGGCGGATGTTCTCGGTGCGGTCCGCATCCGAGAAGCCCAGATCGCCGCACAGGCCATGGCGCACGTTGTCGCCATCGAGCACATAGGTGCGGCAGCCCGCCTGGTGCAGGCGTTCCTCGACCGCGTGCGCGAGCGTGGACTTGCCCGCGCCGGACAGGCCGGTGAACCAGACGATGGTGCTGCGGTGGCCGTTCTGGCTGGCGCGGCGTTCGCGCGTGACGGTGGCGCGCTGCCATACGACGTTGTCAGACTTCATGGTTGTCCTGTGGGTTGGGGTTAGGCCGGCGCGGCCACGCCGATGCGCTCGATGCGGCAGGCCGGGTCCAGGTTGAAGGCGCCGCTCCAGACGATGGCGTCGAGGTTGCGCAGCACCGTGAAGGCGCGCGCATCGTGCAGGCGCGCGAGCGTCTGGCGGAAGTCGCCTTCGCCCGCGCCGCCTTCGGCCACGCCGCAGGTGATGGTGTAGTCGCCCGGCGCCAGGCTGGCCTTGAAGGCGAAATCCACGCTCACGGTGTCGCCGGCCTTGACGGCGCCGATGGGGCGGCGCATGCAGTAGGTATTGGTCATGAAGACCGCTTCGCCGCGCGCGTTACGGATCTGGAAGCCCACGTGCGGGTCGGCATAGGCTTCGCCGAAGCGCACGGTCGCGCGCACGCTGGCCATGCTGTCGCTGACCAGGGTCGCCACCTCCTGACCGCCGCTGATCAGGGTCACGCCCAGCAGTTCGGCGCCGTCGTGCTCGAACGAGCCGGCCGGCAGCGCGGGCACGGGCTGGGGCGCGGCTTCCGGCGCAGTCTCGGGGGCAGCGGCGTCAGGCTGGAGTTCGGGCACGGGTACGGTCACCGGCTTGCCTTCGCGCTGCTGCAGCACCTGCGCGTTGTAGAGGTCAATGACCGCGCGCGGCGCCGCGTCCAGCGCGATCTTGCCGCCGCTGATCAGGATGGCGCGCGAGCACAGCGAATACACCGCGCCCATCGCATGCGAGACGAACAGCAGCGTGGTGCCGGCGTCGCAGTAGGCGCGGATGCGGTCGTAGCACTTCTGCTGGAAGAACACGTCGCCCACCGCCAGCGCTTCGTCGATGATGAGGATATCCGGGCGGATCGCGGTGGCCACGCTAAAGGCCAGGCGCACCTGCATGCCGCTCGAGTACACGCGCACGGGCTGGTCGATGTACTCGCCGATCTCGGCGAAGGCTTCGATCTCGCCCATCAGGCCATTGACTTCCTCGACCGACAGGCCGATCAGCTGGCCCGCCATGACGGCATTCTGGCGCCCGGTGAAGTCGGGGTGGAAGCCCATGCCCAGTTCCAGCAGGGCCGCCACACGACCTTCGGTGTGGACCTCGCCGGTGGTCGGCTGCGCGGTCCCGGTGATCAGCTTGAGGAGTGTGCTCTTGCCGGCCCCGTTGATGCCGATGAGGGCCACCGACTCGCCTTTACGGATCTCGAAATTGACGTCGCTGAGCACCCACTTCAGGCGATGACGCGGGCCCAGGAATGGAAGCATCCATTCGCCCAGGCGAGCCCAACGGTTCGAGTACTGCTTGTAGGCTTTTCCCAACTGCCTGACGCGGATGCTGCCCATGAAAATTAATCCGGAAATGAACGGTGACAGCGCCAATACGACTCCCTTGGCGAAGCGCGGATTATAGCAGTTGCCCTCATGGCAAGTTCCTGCCAATGGGGCGGCGGACCGACGCGCACGTTTGGTGCAGGCCAAAGGCGTGCCTGGGCGTGCTGCTACCGTCAGTCCGTCCAGCCACCACCGGGAGCACCCCATGTTCAGACTCATCCAGTCCCTGCGCCAGGGCATGCGCGGCGCGCCAGGCGAGCGCGCGCGCCGCACCGTCCGCACCCGCATCGGCGCGCGCGTGTTCGACCTCACCTCCGACGACGACTACCTCGATCACATCGAAGGCGTGTTCGCGCCGTCCATGGTGGCGCTGCTGTCGGCCCTGGTGCGCCCGCAGGACGTGGTGCTGGACGTGGGCGCCAACATCGGCTGCACCGCGCTGTTGGTCGGCCAGCTGGCCGCGCGCACCATCGCCTTCGAGCCCGCGCCCAGCACCTTCGCGCTGTTGCGGCACAACCTGCGGGCGGCCGGCATGGACCAGGTGCAGGCCGTGAACCTGGGGCTGGGCCGAAACGAGCAGCGCTCCGAACTGACCTATTCGGCCAACAACCGCTCGGGCGGCTTTGTGTCGGACCAGGTCACCGTCTCGGCCGGCCACGCCGTCGAGCCGATCCACCTGGTCGCAGGCGACGCCTGGCTGGCGCAGGCGGGGATCGAGCAAGTGGACTTCATCAAGATCGACGTGGAAGGCTTCGAGCGTCACGTCATCGAGGGGCTGGCCGCCACGCTTGCGCGCGGGCGGCCGCTGGTGGTGCTGGAACTGAACCACTGGTGCCTGAACGCGTTCCAGCGCACCAGCGTGCCGGACTTCTTCGACTTCCTGCGCGGCGTGTTCCCGCACCTGCTGGCAATTGACGGCCCCGACGACGTGCGCGACCTGCACCGGCCGGACGACAGCTACCGCGTCATGTACCACCACATCGTGCACAACTTCTGCTATCCGAACCTGGTGGGCGGCTTCGATCGCGCGCGTCTTGACAATGTGCTGGGCAATCTTGCCTGACGCTTAATGTTCTACATCACAACTACTTGCACAAGGAGAAAAACCGCCTGCAAATGTTGCTTTGCAGTACAATATCCTTCATGCATGCCTTCCCGTGCGTTATGATGGCAACAGCTTGAACACCAGTTCAACGACTCTTGCCGAAGTTACATGTACGCACCTAAACGCATCATCCGTGCTGCACGGGACCGAGCGCTGACCAGTTTCTCCACCCTGTCCGAACAGACGGTGGTGGAGGCGGACTCGTTCGCCAGCAGCGCCATGATGGATGCCACGGGCAATGCGCTGCGCGACCTGCAGACCGTGCGCAGCTTCCTGCGCGGCGAAGCGCGCACCCTGCGCACGCGCATGGACCGCCACTTCGCCGGCCTGCTGGAACGGGCCATGGAAACCATGCACGTGGACGCGCGCAAGAGCGCCAGCGCCGACATCGACTACAACAGCCTCACGCTGATCGACGACGACGTCATCACGCGCCAGATCGAAGTCGAGCGCATGGTCGCCCGCCTGCGCGACGCCGAGCCGGTGGCCCTGGGCCGGGTCAATCTCACCATCGCCATGATGCACAACGACCACGATGTGCGCGAGCGCGAGAATCCGTTCCGCCCGTACCTGCTGGCGCGCGCGCTGTACGAAGGCTTGCGCGAATTGATGTGGGACGAGTCGCAGTCCAAGCTCCTGTTCGATGCCCTCGGCACCGCCATGGCGCGCCGCCTGCCGGGCTTTTATGCCAGCATCCTCGACGTGTTCGAGAACGCCGGCATCCATGCGCGCCTGACCGCGCGCCCCTCGGCCATGTCGCGCGCCGAGCAGGAACGCCTGGCCTGGGAACACGCCGCCGAACGCCTGCTGAACGGCGCGCACGGCAAGGCGGCGCCCGGCCAAACGCCGGTCCAGCAGCGCCTCGTGCACAAGCTCGAACGGCTGAAGGAGATCGGGCAGACCGGCGTGGAGGGCGCTGTGGCCAGCCGTGCCCCGGAACTGGTGGACGTGCTGTGGAACGTCTTCCACAAGCCCAAGGGAGCGGCCGCCGAGTCGCCCCGGGAGACGCCGGACACCCGTCCCGCGCTCGACAGCGCCCTGCTGGCATTGCAGCGTGAAGCGGCCGCCGGCACGCCCGCCATCGCTCCACTGGAGCTGCGCGATGCGCTGGGCGACCTGCCCACCGAACCGCAGCAGCGCCGCACCCTCGACGTGGCGGCCCTGCTGTTCGACGCCATGGTCCATGACGAGCTGCTGGGCGCCCCCATGCAGGCGCACGTCAAGCGCCTGTACCTGCCGTTCGTGCGCGCCGCGCTCGGGCATCCCGAACTGCTGTCCGACGACGGCCATCCGGTGCGCGCGCTGCTCGACCGGCTGGGCAGCCTGGCCGTGGGCATCCCGGCCGGCAGCCCGCTGTTCAACGCCATCGACCGCGAAGTGCCGAAGATCGTCGGCGCCGTGCTCGATCTGTTCGAGGACGACGTCCACGTGTTCGCCGACGCGCGTGCGGCGCTGGATGCGCACGTGGCCACCGTCCTCACCGCCACCGACACGCGCGTGGCGCGCTGCGCCGAGGCGGTCGCCGAAGCGGCCGTGGCCAGCGCGCGCCTGGCCGGCGTCGGCTCGGCCTTGAGCAGCGCCCTGCAGCCGCTCCAGGTCGATCCGCGCCTGGCCGACTTCATCCTCGGCACCTGGGCGCGCGTGCTGAGCCACCCGGGCGAGGGCACCCGCGCCGCCGTGGCGCTGCTGCCCGAGCTGCTCTGGAGCGCGCAGGAAAAGACCACCGTTGACGACCGCAATGCCATGATGCGCATGCTGCCCGAGCTGGTGCGCAAGGTGCGCGAAGGCATGGCCGCCATCGCCCTGCCGGAAGCGCCCTCGAAGGCCGCGTTCGACCGGCTGGTGGCCGTGCACATGGACGTCCTGGGCAACAAGCAGGCGCCCGCGCGCCGCCCGATGACACTCGAGCAGTTCCGCGAGCACTTCCGCAACTTCAGCCTCAGCGTGCAGGCACGCGCGGTGGACGACGACGGCTGGCTGGGGCGCTTCGAACTGGAAGCGGCCCTCGGCCGGCGCGGCGTCGAGGTGACCCTCAACGGCAAGGCTGCCGCGCGCCTGGCCCAGGCCGGCGATGCCGCGCTGCTGGCGTGGGCGCAGCCCGGCATGGCGTTCGAGATCCAGGTGGAAGACCAGTACCGCCAGGCGCTGCTGTGCGCGGCCGAGCCGGGCAAGCGCGCCTTCGTGTTCCGCATGGCGGCGCCGGGTGGCCAAGGCCAGCCGCAGCCCCTGGTGGTGTACCTGCGCGACCCGCTGCTCGAAGCGATGGAACAGCAAACCCTGCGCCCGCACGAGCATGCGCCCCTGTTCGACCGCGCCGTCGAGTCGCTGATGGCGGGAGCGGAAACGCTGTCGAACTAAGGCGCGGCGCCGGCTGCCGCGCGCGGTAAAATAGTCCCTTTGCACCCCAGCCCTTTTAGCCCCCCATTCGGAACATGAGCACTGACGTCCTTGAAGCTGACACCGCGGCCGCGGTTCCAGAAAAACCCGCCGCGCCTTCCTTCATCCACCTGCGCGTGCATTCCGAATATTCGATCGTCGACGGCCTGGTGCGCATCGACGACCTGGTGGCCGTCGCCGCCAAGGACAAGCAGCCGGCGCTGGCCGTCACCGACCTGGCCAACCTGTTCGGCATGGTCAAGTTCTACAAGGCCGCGCGCGGCAAGGGCGTGAAACCCATCGTCGGCGTGGATGCCTGGATCACCAACGACGACAACCGCGACAAGCCCTCGCGCCTGCTGCTGCTGGCGAAAAACCGGATGGGCTACCTGCAGCTGTGCGAGCTGCTGTCGAAAGCCTGGCTGACCAACCAGCACAAGGGCCGCGCCGAGATCCGCGCCGAGTGGCTCGAAGCGCTGGCCGCAAGCACCTCCACGCTGTACCCGGAAGAGAGCCAGGCCAATGGCCTGATCGTGCTCTCGGGCGCGCACTTCGGCGACGTCGGCTGCGCCATCGAGGCGGGCAACCTGGCGCAGGCCGAACGCTGCGCCGAGCGTTGGGCGAAAGTCTTCCCCGGCCACTTCTACATCGAGATCCAGCGCGCCGGCCAGCCCAACCAGGAAGCCCAGGTGCGCCACTCGGTGGCATTGGCCGCGCGCCTGGGCCTGCCGGTGGTGGCGACCCACCCGGTGCAGTTCATCTCGAAAGACGAATTCATCGCCCACGAAGCGCGCACCTGTATCGCCGAAGGCGAGATGCTGGCCAATGCCAAGCGGGTCAAGCGCTTCAACGAGGAGATGTGCTTCAAGACCCAGGCCGAGATGGCCGAGCTGTTCGCCGACCTGCCGGGCGCCTTGGCCAACTCGGTGGAGATCGCGCGCCGCTGCAACGTCGTGCTCACGCTGGGCAAACCGCAGCTGCCGAACTTCCCCACCCCTGGCATGTCGATCGACGAGTACCTGGTCGCCGAGACGAAGAAGGGGCTGGAGGAGCGCCTCGAGCAGCTCTATCCGGACCCCGAAAAGCGCGAGAAGGAGCGCCCGCGCTACGAGGCACGCCTGCAGTTCGAGAACGACACCATCATCAAGATGAAGTTCCCGGGCTACTTCCTGATCGTGGCGGAGTTTATCCAGTGGGGCAAGAACAACGGCGTGCCGATCGGCCCGGGCCGCGGCTCGGGCGCCGGCTCGCTGGTGGCGTACGCGCTGAAGATCACCGACCTCGATCCGCTCAAGTACAACCTGCTGTTCGAGCGCTTCCTCAATCCCGAACGCGTCTCGATGCCCGACTTCGACATCGACTTTTGCCAGGAAAAGCGCGAACTGGTCATCCAGCACGTGAAGGACCTGTACGGCCGCGAAGCGGTCTCGCAGATCGCCACCTTCGGTACCATGGCCGCCAAGGGCGCCATCCGCGACGTCGGCCGCGTGCTCGACTTCGGCTACAACTTCTGCGACGGCGTCTCGAAACTGATTCCCTTCAAGCCCGGTAAACCCGTGTCGATCGCCGAGGCCATCGAAGAAGAGCCGCTGCTCAAGGAACGCCTGGAAAACGAGGAAGAGGTCAAGCAGCTGCTGGATTTGGCCCAGCAGGTCGAAGGCATCGCCCGTAACATCGGCATGCACGCCGGGGGCGTGCTGATCGCGCCCGGCAAACTCACCGACTTCTGCCCGCTCTACACCCAGGGCGGCGAATCGGGCGTGGTGTCCCAGTACGACAAGGACGACGTCGAAGCCGTGGGCCTGGTGAAGTTCGACTTCCTGGGCCTGACCACCCTGACTATTCTCGACCGCGCGGTGCGCTACATCAAGGCGCTCGATCCGGCCAACGCCGACTTCGCGCTGGAAAAGCTGCCGCTCAACGACAAGGCCTCGTACGACCTGCTGACCAAGGCCAAGACGGTCGCGATCTTCCAGCTGGAGTCGCGCGGCATGCAGGGCATGCTGAAGGACGCGCGTCCCGACCGTTTCGAGGACATCATCGCGCTGGTGGCCTTGTACCGCCCGGGTCCGATGGACCTGATTCCCGACTTCTGCAAGCGCAAGCACGGCGAGAAGTTCGACTATCCCGACCCGCGCACCGAGTCGATCCTGTCGGAGACCTACGGCATCATGGTCTACCAGGAGCAGGTGATGCAGATGGCGCAGATCGTGGGCGGCTATTCGCTCGGCGGCGCCGACATGCTGCGCCGCGCGATGGGCAAGAAAAAAGCCGAGGAGATGGCCGAGCACCGGGCCATTTTCCGCGCCGGCGCCGCCAAGGATGGCCTGTCGCAGGAAAAGGCCGACGAGATCTTCGACCTGATGGAGAAGTTCGCCGGCTACGGCTTCAACAAGTCGCACGCCGCCGCCTACGCCCTGCTGTCGTACCACACGGCGTACCTGAAGGCGCACCACACCGCCGCCTTCATGGCCGCCAACTTGTCGCTGGCGATGGAGGACACCGACAAGATCAAGATCCTGGTCGAGGATTGCATCGACGTCTGCAACCTGACGCTGCTGCCCCCCGACATCAACCATTCCGACTTCCGCTTCGTGCCGGAAGGCCCGCCACCGTCGGTCACGGGCAAGCGCGTCACCAACATCCGCTATGGCCTGGGTGCGGTAAAGGGCGCCGGCCAGTCGGCCATCGAGAACATCATTGCCGCGCGCGAGACGGGCGGTCCGTTCAAGGACCTGTTCGACTTCTGCAAGCGGGTGGATCGCCGCCAGATCAACCGCCGCACCATCGAGTCCCTGATCCGCGCCGGCGCCTTCGACTGCTTCAAGGTCGACCGCGCCGTGCTGATCGCCTCGGTGGGCTTCGCGGTGGAAGTGGCCGAGCAGGCGGCGGCGTCGGCCAACCAGGTGAGCCTGTTCGGCGGAGACGACAGCGACCTGGTGGCGCCGCCCGAATACGTGAAAGCCGCGCCCTGGACCGACCGCCAGAAGCTGGCCGAGGAAAAGATCGCGCTGGGCTTTTACCTGTCGGGCCACATGTTCGATTCGTTCGCCGGCGAAGCGCGCCGTTTCGCGCGCACCAAGCTGTCCGAACTGGAGCCCTCGCGCGACCCGCGCATCCTGTGCGGCGTGATCACCGGCGTGCGCACCCAGATGACCCAGCGCGGCAAGATCCTGATCGTGCAGCTGGACGACAAGAGCGGCGTGGTCGAAGTGACCATCTACAGCGAGGTGTTCGAAGCGAACAAGAACATCTTCCGCGAGGACGAGTTCCTGGCCGTGGTGGGCAAGGTGTCGGAGGACCGCTTCAACGGTGGACTGCGCATCACGGCCGAGAAGGTGTACGACATGACGGCCGCGCGCATCCACCATGCGCGCCAGGTGGGCCTGTTCCTGCCGGCGCCGGTGGCCATCCCGAAACTGGCCGAAGCCCTGAAGCCGCACCGCGCCGAGGATGGCCTGCCGCTGGCCATGCGCCTGAAACCCCAGGGCGTGGAGTGCACCGTGCAGTTGGGTGACGACTGGCGCGTGGCGCCCTCGGACGCGCTCAAGCTGGCGCTCGAGCAGCTGGGGGCGAAAGAGGTGGCGGTGGAGTACTAACAGGGGGATTCGCAACATGCGAATTACAGCCCTGTTTGCTTGCGCCCTCCCACTAAAATCCGTCATTTCGAGCATTGCTCGAAATGACTTCTGGCGAAGGCCTCGGCGGCCCCGCCAGAATCCATGGCGCGTTCAGTCAGTGGCAATGTTCCACTCTGAGCATGCGTGCTATGGATCCTGGCCTGCGCCAGAATGACGGTTTTAAGTGTGGGGGATTACCCAACGCCGCATCGTTGCAGGTCGTACGAAATTGTCGAAGACCAGGACGACATGTACTCTGCAGTACTGCCAGGTACCGACCTTATCTCCAAACGCCCTAGCTGCCGCCCCCGTATTGATACCACTATAATAGCGCTGCCGGGGCAGCAAACGCCTGGCGTTCCGTCGAACCGTCTGGACCGATTCCATGCCCCGTGCGCCGTCCCACATCCTGATTCTCCGCACCGACAATATCGGTGATGTGGTGCTGACCCTGCCGCTGGCGGGCTACCTCAAGCAGATCCTGCCGGGTGTGCGCGTCGACTTCCTGGTGCGCGCCTACGCCGCGCCCGTGGTGCGCCAGTGCCGCTTCGTGGACGAGGTGCTGAGCGTCGAGCAGCAGGACCCGGACCAGCTGTTCCAGCAGGGCGGCTACGACACCGTCATCTTCGCCTATCCCAACCGGCGCCTGGCCACGGCCGCGCGGCGTGCGCGCGTACCCAACCGGGTAGGCACCAGCCACCGGCTGTTCCACTGGCTGACCTGCAACCGCCTCGCGCATTTCAGCCGGGTGAAGTCGCCCTTGCACGAAGCGCAGCTGAACTTCGAACTGTTGAAACCCCTGGGCATCGACCACATCCCGCCACTGCCCGACATCGCGCCGCTGTATGGCCTGCAAGCGCCCCACCTGGCGCAGGCCGAGGCGCTGCGCGCGCAAGCGCCATTCAACCTGATCCTGCACCCCAAATCGAACGGCAACGGGCGCGAATGGCCGCTCACGCGCTACACGGAACTGGCCGTGCGCCTGCAGGCCGACAGCGCAGTGCGTATCTGGATCACCGGCAGCCCGGCCGAAGGGGAGTTGATCGCGCGCCAGGCCCCGGATTTGCTGGCGCTGCCCAACGTGCGCAACCTGTGCGGCCAGTTCGACCTGGCCGGCCTGGTGGCGCTGATCGGCGTGGCCGATGGCTTGATCGCCAGCGGCACCGGGCCCTTGCACATCAGCACGGCGCTGGGCCGCCCGACGCTGGGGCTGTTCCCGCCGATTAAACCCATCGATGCGGCGCGCTGGGGGGCGCTGGGCAGCTGCGCGCGTTCGCTCACGGCCACACAGCCCTGTGCCGGCTGCACCGATCCAACGACGTGCGGCTGCATGCTGGCCATCGATGCGGCCCAGGTGGAGCAGGTGGTGCTGGGCTGGCGCCACACCGCTCACCCTGTCCAGCCCGCCCAGGCCGTGGACGCATGAAGCCTGCGCTGCTGCTCACGCTCGACTCGATGCGGCACGCGAACACCGGGCTGCACACCTTCGGCCATCACCTGGGCCGCGAGATCGTGCGCCAGGGCGCGGCCGAGTTCAACATCCACGCTTATGTCTACCCCGCCCAGGTGGGGTTCCTCGGCCAGGAGGCGGGCTACCTCAAGCACCAGCGCTACCACCGCCTGGTGGCGCCGTTCGGGCGCCGCTTCGACCTGGTGCATTTCGCCGACCAGTATTGCCGCTTCGGACCGGCGCGCGTGCGCGGGCGCACCATCATGACGGTGCACGACCTGAACAAGCTGTACGAGCTGCCGCCCGGCAGCCGCAAGCTGGCCCGCCACCTGCGCCGCATGGCCGTGAAGATCCGCGGCGCCGACCGGGTGGTGGCGATCTCGCAGTTCGTCGCCGGCGATATCCTGCGCCACTTCCCCGAAGCGGCCGGCAAGGTCTCGGTGATCTACAACGGCACCTCGTTCAGCTGCGCGCCGGACAATCATCGCCCCGAGTATGTGCCCGACGCGCCTTTCCTGTTCACGGTGGGGATGGTGTGCCCGAAGAAGAATTTCCATGTGCTGGTGCCGCTATTGGTAGGGAACGCGCGCAAGCTGGTGATCGCCGGCGTGGTCAAGGAAGACTACCGCACCCGCATCCTGGCCGAAGCCCAGGCCCATGGCGTCAGCGAGCGCGTGATCATCACCGGCCCGGTCAGCCAGTTCGACAAGGATTGGTACTACGCCCATTGCGAGGCCTTCGTGTTCCCGTCGCTGGCCGAAGGTTTTGGTCTGCCGGTGATCGAGGCCATGCACCACGGCCGCCCGGTGTTCCTGTCCGACCGCACGTCCCTGCCGGAAGTGGGGGGCGACGCGGCCTACTATTTCGACAGCTTCGAGCCGGACCGCATGCGCCAGGTGTTCAAGGAGGGACTGGCGCACTTCGCCGCCCACCGTGGCGCCGAGCGGGGACGCAGCCGCGCCGCGCAGTTCACGTGGGAGAAGGCGGCGGCAGCCTACCTGGCGCTGTACCGCGAATGCTTGCAACCGTAAGGGCCAGGCTGGCGCGCTAGCCGGCGGTGCGCGCCGCTTCGGTATGGCCGTCGAGGCCGCGCGCGGCCAGGATGGTGCCGTCGCGTTCGCGCTGCAGCACCACGGCGCGGTTGCCGTCGCTGTGGTCGCGCCGCGCTTCCGGATGCCACAGGTGCAGCACTTCGGTGGCAAACGCGCCATCCTTGCGCCGCACGCCGGCGTGGTGCATGCGCAGCACCAGGTCGGCATCTTCATGCCCCCAGCCCTTGAAGCTTTCGTCGAAGCCGTTCACGCGCACCAGGTCGCTGCGCCAGGCGCCCATATTGCAGCCTTTGATGCGGCGGTAGCTGAAGCCCCGGTGCACGCGGCCCCTGTCGGGAAGCTTGAGCCACAGGGGCGCGCACTTGTTGATCTGGCGCCCCAGGCGCAGCTTGAACAGGGCCGCCACACCCAGGCGCCGCATGTCGAGCCCTTGCTGCAGCACGCGCGCCGTCAGGGCCTGGCCCAGCAGGATGCGGCTGCCCGTCACCATGCAGCCCGGCTGGGCCAGGCGGCGGTGCTGGGCAATGAAGTCGCGCTGGGGGATGCAGTCGCCGTCGAGGATGAGGATGTAGTCGCCGCGCGCGGCCAGGATCGCGCGGTTGCGCGACATCGCGAGGCGAAAGCCCTGGTCGGGCTGCCACACGTGCCGCAGGGGCACGGGCGAGCGTGCGCGCAGGCGCTCGGCGCAGGCCTGGGTGGATTCGTCCGAGCCATCGTCGGCGATGATGATCTCAAAGGCGCGGTCGGTCTGATCGAAGCAGGCTTCCACCACCGCCGCCAGCGCATCCGGGCGGTTGTAGGTGGTGATCACCAGCGAGATCAGGGTGTCAGGCGCCATGGCCCGGTTCCTTGCCGGCTGCGCGCGCCGCCCGCAGCGCGGCCGGATACAGCGCGCCGGAGAGCAGCAGGAACCAGTGACCTTCGGTGGT
>JBKHWY010000053.1:14149-14377 GCA_046566285.1 Gammaproteobacteria bacterium
GAACATCGAGGTCGGCCCGAAGATCGCCACCAAGAGGGCCAGCACGTCGGCATCCAGGCTGCGCGCCAGCAGGGCGGGGCGGGCGATCGATCCCAGCAGGGCCAGGTACACGGCCAGGCCCAGTACGCCCAGCTGCACGGCCGCCAGCATCCATTCGCTGTGCGGCTGGTGGCGCGCGTCGCTCATCTCCGGCACGCCGGCCCAGATGCGCCGCGCGGTCGGCGCGTA
>JBKHWY010000054.1:0-251 GCA_046566285.1 Gammaproteobacteria bacterium
CAAGGTGCTCTCGAAAGTGGACGTGCTGCTGCTGGCCGACGTCTACGCCGCCGGCGAAGCGCCCATCGTGGCCGCCGACGGCCGCGCGCTGGCGCATGCGCTGCGCGTGTCGGGCGGGGTGGAGCCGATCTTTGTCGAGCAGATCGCCGACATGCCGGCCACCATCATGAAGGTCGCGCGCGATGGCGACGTGGTCATCACCATGGGCGCGGGTTCGATTTCCGGCGTTCCCAACAAACTGACTTCCTACG
>JBKHWY010000054.1:271-14300 GCA_046566285.1 Gammaproteobacteria bacterium
CTGGGCAAGGTCGGCGTCCTGTTCGGCGGACGCTCCGCCGAGCGCGAAGTGTCGCTGATGTCCGGCACGGGCGTGCTGAACGCCTTGAAGAGCCGCGGCGTGGACGCGCATGCATTCGATCCGGCCGAGCGCAGCATCGCCGAACTGGCGGCCGAGCGTTTCGACCGCGTCTTCATCGCGCTGCACGGCCGCTTCGGCGAAGACGGCAGCCTGCAGGGCGCGCTCGAGCAGCTGGGCATTCCGTACACGGGCAGCGGCGTGACCGCCTGCGCCATCGCGATGGACAAGATCACCACCAAGATCATCTGGCTGGCCAACGGCCTGCCCACGCCGAAGTACGTGTCGCTCTCGCGCGATGCCGACCTGTCCGGCGTGCTCGACCAACTGGGACTGCCGGTGTTCGTCAAGGCGCCGCTGGAAGGCTCCTCGATCGGCATCACCAAGGTGTCGCAGCCGGACGAACTGCAGGCCGCCTTTGCGCTGTCGGCCGGCATCGACGAGAAGGTGCTGATCGAGCAGGGCGTGTCGGGGCGTGAATTCACCGTGGCGATCCTGGGCCAGGGCGCAGGTGCGCGGGCGCTGCCGATCGTCGAGATCGTGGCGCCCCAGGGCAGCTACGACTACCACAACAAGTACTTCAGCGACGACACCCGCTACCACTGCCCGGCGCCGCTCGATGCCGCCACCGCTGCCGAGATCGAGCGCGTCGCGCTGGCCGCCTACCGCGCCCTCGGCTGCGAAGGCTGGGGGCGGATCGACGTGCTGCTGCGCGAGAGCGACAACCAGCCCTTCCTGCTGGAGGCGAACACCTCGCCCGGCATGACGGGCCACTCGCTGGTGCCGATGGCTGCGCGCGCGGACGGCATCGACTACGAAGAGCTGTGCGTGCGGATCCTGCAATCGGCCCGCGTGAAACTCGCCAAGGGACTGGGAAACTGACGCCATGTGGCATGACGTACGAAGCCTGAATGCGGCGGCCAGCGCCCTGTTTGCAGCGACGCTGCTGGCAGTGCTGGCGGCGTTCGTGTGGTGGGTGTCGCAGCGGCCGATGTTCACGCTGCGCACCATCACCGTGGGCAGCATGTACGGCATGGAACTGAAACACGTGAACAAGCTCACCCTGCGTAACGGCGTGCTGGGTCGCATCAAGGGGAACTTCTTCACGACCAATCTGGAACAGGTGCGCACGGCCTTCGAGGCGGTGCCCTGGGTGCGGCGCGCACGGGTGCGGCGCGAATGGCCGAACCAGCTGATCGTGGAAGTGGAAGAGCATGAAGCGCTGGGCACCTGGGGCGAGGATGGACGGCTGTTGTCGGTGAAGGGCGATGTGTTCACCGCCAACCTGGCCGAGGCGGACGAGGACCATGAATTGCCGGCGCTGGAAGGGCCGGAAGGCAGCGAGAAGGAAGTGCTGGCGCGTTTTTCCGAGCTGCGCGCCTGGTTCGCGCCGATCAGCCTGACGCCGGCGGCGCTGAACCTGTCGAGCCGCTATGCTTGGACCGTCAAGCTCAGTAACGGCATGAGCGTGGCGCTGGGGCGTGAGCAGGACCGCGACACCCTGCACACCCGGGTGGCCCGGCTGGTGAAGGTGTATCCGCAGCTGGTGGCGCGCCTTCCGGAAGGGATCGAGACGGTCGACATGCGCTACCAGAATGGCCTGGCGCTGTCGGCGGCGGGACTGAAGGTGCCGAGCGATCCGAAGGCGGCGGTGAAGGCGATCAAGAAGAACACGAAGTCAACCAACAGCACTAAAACAAAGCACACATAGCAGGCACAGCAAAATGACAAAAGACGCGAAAAATCTGATCGTCGGTCTCGACATCGGCACCTCGAAAGTGGTGGCGGTGGTGGCCGAGGTGATGCCCGATGGACGGCATGAAGTCATCGGGCTCGGTCAGCATGAATCGAGGGGCCTGAAAAAAGGCGTCGTCGTCAATATCGAAGCGACCGTCGAGTCGATCCAGCGCGCGCTCGAAGAGGCCGAGCTGATGGCCGACTGCAAGATCCGTAACGTCTATGCGGGCATCGCCGGCAGCCATATCCGCTCCTTCAATTCGAGCGGCATGGTGGCCATCAAGGACAAGGAAGTCACCGCCACCGACGTGGCGCGCGTGATCGAGACGGCCAAGGCGGTCAATATCCCGACCGACCAGCAGCTGCTGCACACGGTGCCGCAGGAATTCATCGTCGACAGCCAGGAAGACGTGCGCGAGCCGATCGGCATGAGCGGCGGCCGGCTGGAGGTGAAGGTCCACCTCGTCACCGGTGCGCAGAGCGCGGCCGAGAACATCGTCAAGTGCGTGCGCCGCTGCGGGCTGGAGGTCGGACCTGATCCTGCAGCCGATGGCCTCGGCCGACGCGGTGCTCACGCTCGATGAAAAGGAACTGGGCGTGGTGCTGATCGACATTGGCGGGGGCACCACCGACATCGCGGTGTTCTCCGACGGCGCGATCCGCCACACGGCGGTGATCCCGATCGCCGGCGACCAGATCACCAACGACATCGCCATGGCGCTGCGCACGCCCACCTCGGAAGCGGAGGAAATCAAGATCCGCTACGGCGTGGCCAAGCAGGTGCTGGCCGATCCGCACGAGTCGCTGGAAGTGCCGGGCCTGGGCGACCGCGGCCCGCGCAACCTGTCGCGCCAGGCGCTGGCGGCTGTTATCGAGCCGCGCGTGGAAGAACTGTTCGCCATGGTGCACCAGGTGGTGCGCGAGTCCGGCTACGAGGGCGTGCTCTCCTCCGGCATCGTGCTCACCGGCGGCTCCTCGATCATGCCCGGCATGGTCGAGATGGCCGAAGACATTTTCTTGAAGCCGGCGCGCCTGGGCACGCCGGACTACCGCGGCCAGCTTGCCGACGTCGTGCGCTCACCGCGCTATGCGACCGTGCTTGGGCTGTTGCTGGAAGCGAAGAAGCAGTATTTGCGGGGCCACATCGTCACTCGGCAGGACGGCTCGGTAAAGGCGGTGTGGCAGCGGATGAAGGAATGGTTTTTAGGGAATTTTTAAGAAGGTCGGGTCACGATTTGCGGCAGTATTCAGGGTTTTGTCATTTTTATACTCAACCCATCACTCAACATATTTTTTGGATTGTACGGCGGTGTTCAATCTCCCGGTTTCATACGACTATGGAACCCGGCGCTTGCAGACCGCACTTTGATTAGGAGTTCATCATGGAGTTTGATATGGTCGATAACGCAGCACTGGGCACGGTCATCAAGGTCGTCGGCGTGGGCGGCGCAGGTGGCAATGCGGTGCAACACATGATCAACAAAGGTGTGTCGGGCGTTGAGTTCATCGCCGCCAATACCGACGCGCAGGCGCTGGCGGCTTCGTCGGCCAACAACATCATCCAGATCGGCGACACCGGCCTGGGCGCCGGCATGAAGCCGACCGTCGGCCGCCAGCTGGCCGAGGAATCGCGCGGGCGCATCGAAGATGCGCTGCGTGGCGCGCACATGGTGTTCATCGCCGCCGGCATGGGCGGCGGCACCGGCACGGGCGCGGCGCCCATCGTCGCCGAGATCGCCAAGGGCCTGGGCGCGCTGACCGTGGCGGTGGTGTCCAAGCCGTTCTCGTACGAAGGCCAGAAGTGCATGGACGTGGCCGAAGCCGGCCTGGAAGAACTGTCCCAGCACGTCGATTCCTTGATCATCATCCTGAATGAAAAGCTGGAAGAGATCTACGAAGACGAGTCGATGATCGACTGGATGAAGCACGCCGACGATGTGCTCAACAACGCCGTCGCCGGTATCGCCGAGATCATCAACGTGCCGGGCCACATCAACGTCGACTTCAACGACGTCAAGACCATCATGGGCGAGCAGGGCAAGGCCATGATGGGCACCGCCACCGCGTCGGGCGTGGACCGCGCGCGCATCGCCGCCGAGCAGGCCGTCGCATCGCCGCTGCTGGACGGGATCGACCTGTCGGGCGCCCGCGGCGTGCTGGTCAACGTGACCGCTTCGCGCAGCCTGAAGGGCAAGGAGATCAAGGAAGTCATGGCCGCCGTGCGTGCCTTCGCAGCGCCCGACGCCTCGATCGCCCAGGGTATCGCCTACGACGACAACATGGGCGACGACCTGCGCGTGACCGTGGTGGCCACGGGCCTGGGCAAGGCCAAGAAGCACGTCCAGCTGGTGCAGACCCCGATGCTGCGCACCGGTACCCACAACCAGCCGATGATGGGTCATGGCGCGGGCGCCGCCGGCGTGACCATGGGCGCCGCCTCGGGCGTGGGCCACGCCGATGGCCTGAAGCAGCCGGCCGTGTGGCGCCGCGAGCAGGCCTCCGAGCAGGTCCAGGCCATGCAGCGCAACGGTGTCGAGACCTACGACATCCCGGCCTTCCTGCGCAAGCAAGCCGACTGATCCGGCCCCGGCTGGACACGCAAACCCCGCTAGCGATAGCGGGGTTTTTTAATGCGCTGTCCTCGTCAAGTGTGGTCCGTCTGCCGTTCCGGCAGAGCGGGTCACACTTGACGAGGACAGCGTATTTTTATTCACGATTCGCAAGAATATGCAAGTGGAAAGACTGCAACAAATGTAACGATTCCATGTGCGCACGCTATATAAATTCGTGGCGTCAATTTTTCTAAGTGGATATCATTAAATTTTCCACAACGAAGGAACCGCGCACCATGAAAACATGCACCCTCCGCATCGCAACCGGCCTGGTCCTCTCCCTGGCAGCGCTCGGCGCATCGGCCGCCCAGCCGACCACCAAGCCGATCGACATTCAAGGCGTACTGGAGGAAAAAGCAGGACCCGCGCCCCGTTGCGCGTCGCAGTTCGGCGGTGCGCTGGCCGGCTTCGGCAAGGGTGAGCTGACCGGCAGGGTGGCCTTCGTGGGTTCCGACTGCATCACCCCATCGGGCTACATCTTCAACTTCAGCGATGGCCGCCTGACCATCCTGACCCTGGCGGGCGATCAGATCTTCGCCACCTACAGCGGCCAGTTCGTGCCGACCGGCGAAGGCAGCAAGTACGTGTTCAATGGCGCCACCTTCCAGATCACCGGCGGCAAGGGCCGCTATGCGGACGCTACCGGCGGCGGCACCCTGACCGGCGGCGAAGACATGATCACCGGCGTGGGCACCATCCGCATGACTGGCCAGATCACCTTCAAGGGCCGTTAAGAGGGGCGTGTCAAAAGGCGCCGCCGGGGGCGGCGCCTGCAGGAATCCGCGGCTTCGGGCATACTATTCGGTCAACTCATTCACCGATTGTCGCAAAGGAGTCACCATGACCATCAAGATCGGCGACAAGCTGCCGGAAGGCACGCTGTCCGAATACATCGAAGTCGAAACGGAAGGCTGCGCACTGGGCCCGAACACGTTCAACGTGCAGGACCTGGTCAAGGGCAAGAAGATCGCCATCTTCGGCCTGCCAGGCGCCTACACCCCGACCTGCTCGGCCCAGCACGTGCCCGGCTACGTGAAGAACGCCGAGGCGCTCAAGGCCAAGGGCGTCGACGAAATCTGGTGCATCTCCGTCAACGACGCTTTCGTGATGGGTGCCTGGGGACGCGAGCAGAAATCCACCGGCATCGTGCGCATGATGGCCGACGGTAACGCGGCCTACACCAAGGCCCTGGGCCTGGACGCGGACTTCTCCAAGTTCGGCATGGGCACCCGCTCGCAGCGCTATTCCATGCTGGTGGAAGACGGCGTGGTCAAGCAGCTCAACGTGGAGCAGGGCGGCAAGTTCGAAGTCTCGAACGCCGAGACGCTACTGGGGCAGCTGGGCTAAGCTGCGCTCGGCCGGCTAGCTCAAGCGGCACCTGCGTGCACCACCGTCTTCAAGACCGTCATTCTGGCGCAGGCCAGAATCCATAGCGCGCTCGGTCAGAGGCACACTTTGCCTCGGCGGCGCTGCGCTATGGATTCCGGCCTTCGCCGGAATGACGGTTTTGAGGTTTCTGGTGGACGCAATTGCCACAGCATGAGCGCCTGTCAGGCAAACGACTCTTCTTCTCCCGCTGCATGACCCAACTCCCACCGACTGCACTCACTCGCCGCCAGGGCAACCTGCGCAGCATCTACGCGATGCTGATCGCGGTGGCGATGTTCGCGCTGATGGACAGCGTGCTCAAGGTCCTGTCCACGCGCTACCCGTCGATGCAGGTGGCCTCCCTGCGCGCCATCACCTCCTTCCCGCTGGTGTGCGCCTACGTGGGCTGGCGCGGGGGCTTCCGTTCCGTGTTCCAGGTGCGCATGCCGCTGCACCTGCTGCGCGGCGCGCTCGGCATCGTCATGCTGACGCTGTTCGTGTACGGTTTGCAGACCCTGTCCCTGGCCCAGGCCTACGCGATCTTCTTCATCGCCCCGGCCTTGATCACGGCGCTGTCGATGCTGATCCTGAAAGAGCGCGTCAACCTGCGCCGCTGGCTGGCCATCGTGGTCTGCCTGGCCGGCGTGCTGGTCGCGCTGCGGCCCAGCGGCGAAGGCATGTTGACTGTTGGTGGCCTGGCCATCCTCGGTTCGGCCACCGCCTACGCCGTTTCGGCGATCTCCGGACGCATCGTGGGACGCACCGACCGCTCTGAACACACGGTGTTGTGGATGATCGTCTACATGGGCATCGGCGCAACAGTCATGGCGATTCCGGGCTGGGTTTTTCCACGGAGCAGCGATTTCCTGTTACTGTTCAGTCTTGCCGTCACCGGTTTTTTGGGACAGGTGGCCATCACCGAAGCGTTCAATTCGGGCGAAGCCTCCGTGGTGGCGCCGTTTGAATATACGGCGCTGGCCTACGGCATGCTGCTCGACTGGGTGTTGTGGCACACGCTGCCCGACCGGTACACCGTGCTCGGGGCGGCGATCATTATCGGAAGTGGGATCTACCTGATTCGTCACGAACGCGATCAGACCTAAAAACCGCGCCGCCCAGGCTGCAGACCCATCGTTTTCATATCTACTTCTTTGGGGAGACCAGTCATGCGGTCCAAGTTACTCTTTGCAGGCCTGCTGGCCCTTTGCACCAGCCTGGTCCAGGCGGCACCCGCCGAATGGTCGTTTACCTATACCGGCTTCTACAGCAAGGAGCAGGACACTTTCCTGCCCAACTGGACCCTCTCCGGCAGCTTCGCCGGCGAAGACCTCAACCATGACGGCGTGCTGGTGCGCGAGGAACTGACCTCGCTGCGCGTGGGCTACGTCGACTACATCACCTGCGAGAGCAACGAATACCACAACTGCTCGACCAAGGATTTTTCGTTCCAGCTGCCGGGCAGCACCCTGAAGGCCGGGATGAGCAGCACCATGGCCGCCAGCCCGCACCTGGCGTTCACGCTCGGCTTCGACAGCCACGACCCGGAATGGTACGTGGGCGCCGGCCGCTCGATTACCACGGGCCTGTCCGACTACAGCTTCACGCGCGACCCCGGCAGCTTTGTCGAGAACACCTACAGCTGGCGTGCCGAGACGGTCCTGACGGTGTCCGAAGGCGTGGCCCCGGTGCCGGAACCTTCGACCTGGGCCATGCTGGCGGCCGGCGTTGCCGTCCTGGCACTGCGCCAGCGCCGCAAGGGCGCCGCCCAGCGCGGCTGAGCCGGCGAGGCCCACCCAGGAACGCTATAATCGGCGGATGCTGAAACAACGAACCATCAAACAGCAGGTCCGCACCACCGGCGTGGGCCTGCACTCGGGCACCAAGGTGGTGCTGACCCTGCGTCCCGCCGACCCCAATACCGGCATCGTCTTTCGCCGCGTCGACCTCGACCCGGTGGTCGAATTCGCGGCCAGTGCCGGCATTGTCGGCGACACCCGCATGGCCTCCGTGCTGATCAAGGAAAAGGCGCGCGTCTCCACCGTCGAACACCTGATGTCCGCCTGCGCGGGACTTGGCATCGACAACCTGTACGTGGATGTCTCGGCCGAGGAAATCCCCATCATGGATGGCTCGGCGTCCTCGTTCGTGTTCCTGCTGCAGCAGGCAGGCGTGCAGGAGCAGGGCGCGGCCAAGAAGTTCATCCGCGTGCTGCGCGACGTGGAAGTGCGCCAGGGGACCGGCGACAACGAAAAGTGGGCGCGCCTGTCGCCCTACGACGGCTTCAAGCTCGACTTCTTCATCGAATTCAACCATCCCGCCGTGGACGGCACCACCCAGCGCGCCAGCGTGGACTTCGGCGAGATCTCCTACGTGCATGACGTGGCGCGCGCGCGCACCTTCGGCTTCATGCAGGACGTGGAAAGCCTGCGCGGCCTGGGCCTGGCGCGCGGCGGTTCGCTGGAAAACGCCATCGTGATGGACGAGTACCGCATCCTCAATTCCGACGGCCTGCGCTACGAAGACGAATTCGTGCGCCACAAGATCCTCGATGCGATCGGCGACCTGTACTTGGTCGGCCATCCGCTCTTGGCCAGCTACACCGCGCACAAGTCGGGGCACGCACTGAACAACCTGTTGCTGCTGGAATTGCTCAAGCATGAGGATGCGTACGAGATCGTCGCCTTTGATGCCAGCGCCAGCGCGCCGCCTTCGTACGTGCGCCAGATGGCGCGCGAGTGGGCGCTGACCTGACGCCCTTCGGGCGCTAGCGGCGGCGCGCCGCCATCGCCCTGACGGCGGCAATCAGCTGGGCATTCTGCTCGGTGGGCGCCAACGCATCGCCCAGTTCTTCGAAGGCCGACACGGCCGTCTTCGGCAACTCCAGCTGACGCGTGTGCACCACCGGTGGAATGGCGCGCGTGACCTGGACCTTCAGCTTGATGTCCTCGACCGCCCAGCCACGCTTGTTGAGCCCCTGCTGCAGCTTGGGCACTTGCTGCTTGAGCTTGGCCGCGATCGCCGAGCTGGGCACGGCCAGCACCAGGCGTCCGGCCTCGAACGACAGCACGTCGCAATTGACCGCCATGGCCGGCAGGGCAGCGGCGCAGTCGGACTGCAGGCTGGCCATGCGCATGGCGGTCGGCAGCAGCCGCGCCATCTTTTCATCGCGCTTGAGAAAGTCGGTCGCGCCGATCGACGTGACGCGCTTCATGGTGCCGTAAATGTGCATGGGGCGTACCTTACCACAGCGCGCCGGCCGAAGAAATCGCTCCCTCGCTGGCGCAACAATAGCTTTTTGCTCATATAATCCCTCTTTATTTACACAGGAGGAAGAATGCCCTACGTCTATGCCGATGCAGCCAAACTCGAGAAAACGCCGAAGGTGGGCAGTGGCCAATGTGTTGCGCTGGTTCAGCACTACGCGGGCTTGCCGGGCACGATCGGCTGGCATGAAGGTGAAAAGGTACTCAACAACGCATCGATCAAGCCGGGTACGGCGATCGCCACCTTCGTCAAGGGACGCTACCTGAGCCACGCTACCGGCAACCACGCGGCATTCTTCCTGCGCCACGGCGCCAATGGCTTCTACGTCATGGACCAATGGAAGAACAAGGAAGACGTCTCGGAGCGCTTCATTCCTTACCGCAAAGGGCCCAAGAATGCCGACGGCTCGTACTACAACGCCAGCAACAATGCCGACGCGTATTCCGTGATCGAGTAAGCCATGCGCCCGATCTCCCAGCTTTTGCAGCGCCGCGTCCAGCGCAGCGCGACGCTCGCGGTCACAGTGTTCGCTCTGCTGGCCGGCCACCACGCCACCGCCGGCGAGCAGGTGATCGCCTGCCCGGCCAAGCTGCCGGCCAGCTCCGTGAAGATCGAGGCGCCGGCCGGGTTCACGGTGCACGTCCCGTCCGGCCTGTTCCTGCGCGGCGCCACCTTCATGGCCGGTCCGCCCGACAGCATGGCGATCTCCATTCCCAACCGCACCACCAAAAAGGGTAACAAGGAAATCACCGTCTGGAATGAACTGGAAGGGACGGACGAGAAGTGGATGGCGTGCGTGTACGGCTCGCACCAGGACGTGCTGGCCGGTCAACGCGTCGATGACCGGGCCAAGGTCTGCACGCTGACCAGCACCAGGGAAAAGACCGGCGGCTTCAGTTACGACGTACGCTGCACCTGGTAGCACAGGTCGCGCCCCCTGGCGTGGAGGGCGCGGAAAAGGCGCCCGCATCCGCACTGCCCCACCTTGTTATATTGCCTATCGTCCCCATTTGCGCCAAGTTCGCGTGATAAAATCACGCTCTTTTTGCCATGGTCGGCTCGCGGGCGATATCTTTTTGCTATCATCTCGGCTTCTTTTAAGCGGCGCTTTTTTCTAGAAACCCAGCATGTCATTCCTGACCCAGATTTTCGGCAGCCGTAATCAGCGGTTGCTCAAGCAGTACCAAAAAACCGTACGCGAGATCAATGCGCTCGAGCCTCAGATGGAAAAGCTGACGGACGCGGAGCTGCAGGCGAAAACCCCGGAGTTCAAGGACCGCGTGGCCAGCGGCACGTCGCTCGACGCGATCCTGCCGGAGGCGTTTGCCGTGTGCCGGGAAGCGGCCAAGCGGGTGCTGAAGATGCGCCACTTCGACGTGCAGATGATCGGCGGGATGGTGCTGCATTACGGGAAAATCGCGGAGATGGGAACGGGCGAGGGCAAGACGCTGATGGCGACCCTGCCGACCTACCTGAACGCGCTGTCGGGCAAGGGCGTGCACGTCATTACCGTCAACGACTACCTGGCCCAGCGCGACGCCGAGTGGATGGGGCGCCTGTACGGCTGGCTGGGGCTGACGACGGGGGTGAACCTGTCGCAGATGGACCATGACTCCAAGCAGAAGGCCTACGCGTCCGACATCACCTACGGCACCAACAACGAATTCGGCTTCGACTACCTGCGCGACAACATGGTGTACGAAGCGAGCGAGCGCGTGCAGCGCGGCCTGAACTTCGCCGTGGTCGACGAGGTGGATTCGATCCTGATCGACGAAGCGCGCACCCCTTTGATCATTTCCGGCCAGGCCGAGAACCACACCGACCTGTACCACAAGATGAACGAAGTGCCGAAGATGCTGACCCAGCAGATCGGCGAAGAAACCCCGGACGGCAAGGGCAAGATCGAAGTCCCGGGCGACTACACCAAGGACGAAAAAGCCCACACGGTGCTGTTGACCGAAGCGGGCCACGAGAACGCCGAAGCGATCCTGACCCGCATGGGCCTGCTGCCGGAAGGCGCCTCGCTGTACGACCCGTCGCACATCACCCTGATCCACCACCTGTACGCGGCCCTGCGCGCCCACGCGCTGTATCACAAGGACCAGCACTACGTGGTGCAGAACAATGAAGTGATCATCGTCGACGAATTCACCGGCCGCCTGATGACGGGCCGGCGCTGGTCCGATGGCCTGCACCAGGCCGTGGAAGCGAAAGAGGGCGTGCGCATCCAGAACGAGAACCAGACCCTGGCCTCGATCACCTTCCAGAACTACTTCCGCATGTACACCAAGCTGGCCGGCATGACCGGTACGGCCGATACCGAAGCCTACGAGTTCCAGGAGATCTACGGCCTGGAAACCGTGGTGATCCCGCCCAACCGTCCTTCGCAGCGCAAGGACCGCCAGGACCAGGTGTACAAGTCGGCGCAGGAAAAATACAACGCTGCCGCCGACGAGATCGCCAAGTTCGTTGACAGTGGCCAGCCGGTGCTGGTGGGTACCACCTCGATCGAGAACTCGGAACTGTTGTCCGGCATCCTGACCAAGGCGCAGCTGCCGCACAACGTCCTGAACGCCAAGCAGCACGCCCGCGAAGCGGAGATCATCGCCCAGGCGGGCCGTCCGAAGGCGATCACCATCGCCACCAACATGGCCGGCCGCGGCACCGACATTGTCCTGGGCGGTAATGTGGAAAAGCAGATCCAGTTCGTGGAAGCCAATCCGGAATTGTCGGATGCCGACAAGGCCGCGCAAAGCGAAAAGCTGCGCAGCGAATGGAAGTCGCTGCACGAGCAGGTGGTGGCGGCCGGCGGCCTGCACATCATCGGCACCGAGCGGCACGAATCGCGCCGGGTGGACAACCAGCTGCGCGGCCGTGCCGGGCGCCAGGGCGACCCGGGTTCCTCGCGCTTCTACCTGTCGCTGGACGACCCGTTGCTGCGCATCTTCGCCGGCGACCGCGTGCGCGCGATCATGGAACGCCTGAAGATGCCGGAAGGCGAACCGATCGAGGCGGGCATCGTCACCCGCTCGATCGAATCGGCCCAGCGCAAGGTCGAGGCGCGCAACTTCGACATCCGCAAGCAGCTGCTCGAATACGACGACGTCGCCAACGACCAGCGCAAGGTGATCTACACCCAGCGTAACGAACTGCTGGAGACCACCGACATTTCGGAACTGATCGCCTCCCTGCGCGCCGGCGTGTTCACCGACCTGGTGCGCCAGTACGTGCCGGAAGAATCGGTGGAAGAGCAGTGGGACATCCCCGGCCTGCAGTCGGTGCTGGCGTCCGAATGGCAGCTGCAGGTGCCGCTGGCCGACATGCTCAAGACCGACAACAACCTCACCGACGAGGACATCCTCGAGCGCGTGATGGCGGCGGCGGAGAGCGCCTACAAGGCCAAGGTGGATATCGTCGGCCAGGAAGCCTTCGGCGGCTTCGAACGCAACGTCATGCTGCAAAGCGTGGACAGCCACTGGCGCGAGCACCTGGCCGCGCTGGACCACCTGCGCCAGGGCATCCACCTGCGCGGCTATGCGCAGAAGAACCCCAAGCAGGAGTACAAGCGCGAAGCCTTCGAACTGTTCGGCTCCATGCTGGACCAGATCAAGAACGAAGTCATCCGCATGGTGATGAACGTGCGCATCCAGTCGCGCGAGGAAATCGAAGCGGCGGAAGCGGCCATGCAGGCACCGCACGTGGAAAACGTCAACTACCAGCACGCGGCCTTCAATCCGAACGCGGCGCCGGAAGAACTGCTGGCGCCCATGGGCGGCGTCACCAACGTGCTCGACGAGCTGATTCCACCGAAGATCGGCCGCAACGATCCATGCCCTTGCGGCAGCGGCAAGAAGTACAAGGCTTGCCACGGCAAGCTGGCCTGACAGCTTCGGGAAAACGGATGGGAAGAACGGCGGAGGCGACTCCGCCGTTTTTTATTCGGCATCGACAAGGCGTTGTCGTTCTCCTTCGACCGGGCGCAAGCCTGGCGTCCGCGCTTCCTGCAATGGTTGAACTTACTTGAGTCAACCATGGAGGACGCATCATGAAACCCCTGACCGCCGCCATCGCCCTCTCGGCCAGCCTGATCGTGGCCTTGTGGTGGAGCGTGCAGCCGCCCCATTACGCGCCGGTGCAGCCGACGACCCTCGAACAACAGCGCGCCGCGCAGTGTCCGGCCAATAGCCGCCTGGAAGGGAAGAGTTGCGTGTGTGCGGCCGGCACCCACTGGAGCGGGTCGGCCTGCGTCGACATGGGAATGGGAGGAGTGGGAGCGGGGGCGCTGCCACAATGAGCGCCCCCGCAGGTGGAACGTAGGTACTGCTTACCGCTTAGTGCTTACTGCTTACTTCTTCTTGGCAGGCGCCTTGGCCGGTGCTGCTGCTGCTGGCTTGGCGCCGCCCTTCGGCAGTTCAATCGCCTTGCCGTTGACCGAGAAAGTGCCTTCCTTGATGTCCAGGTCGGCCACCAGCGTCTCGCCTTCCAGACGCGCATAGCCTTCGCCGATCATCTTGCCGACCACCATGTCGCGCATGCCCTGGGCCATCTGCGCAGTTGCTGCCTCGTTCACCGGAGCCGATGGATTCGACGCGGCGCTCTGCTTGCGTGCCATCAGCGTGCTGATTTCCAGGATCAGCGCGGTCGGCACCTTGACCGTGAAGTGCGCGTCCACCTTGCGGCCGATGCCGGCCAGGGTGTCGAAGTCGGCGTCGATGCCAGGCGCCACGGCCAGCGAACCGCTGATGGCCACGCGATGGCCATGGAAGCCCAGGCTGATGTCATCGATCTGGATCGAGGTGTTGTTGGTGCGGGCCGAACGGGCCAGCGCCTGCAGCGACGGCAGCAGGGCCTCGAGCTCCTTGCCTTTCTCCGGTTTCTCGGCCTTCTGGTGCTTGCTGATGGCCTTGAAGGTCTCCATGTCCATGCCGTTCATGTGCATGGTGAAGCGGGTGTCGTCGATCTGCTCGCCCAGCATGGCGATGCGCGCGATG
>JBKHWY010000055.1:0-14299 GCA_046566285.1 Gammaproteobacteria bacterium
CCGACACCGAAGACGGCATCGATCTCGCCGGACGTCAACGATCCGGCCGCGCGCAATGTCACTTTCGACCAGCTGGTCGCGGGCTATTACGAACAGGTGCGCGGGCTGATGGACGGCGGTGTCGACGTGCTGCTGGTCGAAACCATTTTCGACACGCTGAACTGCAAGGCCGCGCTGTTCGCCATCGACCAGTATTTCAGCGAGCGCCCGGAGCTGGCGCGCCTGCCGATCATGATTTCCGGGACCGTGACGGATGCCTCCGGGCGCATCCTGTCGGGCCAGACCGTCACCGCCTTCTGGAATTCGGTGCGCCATGCGCGCCCGCTGACCATCGGCCTGAACTGCGCGCTGGGCGCCGCCCTGATGCGCCCCTACGCGCAGGAGCTGGCCCAGATCGCCGACACCTTTGTCTGCATCTACCCGAACGCCGGCCTGCCCAACCCGATGAGCGACACCGGTTTCGACGAGCTGCCGGCCGACACCTCGGCCCTGCTGCGCGAGTTCGCCGACAGTGGCTTCATCAACATCGCCGGCGGCTGCTGCGGCACCACGCCAGACCACATCCGCGCCATCGGCGAACTGCTGGCCGACGCCAAGCCGCGCACGGTGCCGGACATTCCGGTGGCCCAGCGCCTGTCGGGCCTGGAGCCCTTCGTCATCGACAACCAGTCGCTGTTCGTCAACGTGGGCGAGCGCACCAACGTGACCGGCTCGAAGGCGTTCGCGCGCATGATTCTCAACGAGCAGTACGACGAAGCGCTGTCGGTGGCGCGCCAGCAGGTCGAGAACGGCGCCCAGGTCATCGACATCAATATGGACGAGGCCATGCTCGATTCGCAGGCCGCCATGACGCGCTTTTTGAACTTGATCGCGTCGGAACCGGACATCTCGCGCGTGCCGATCATGATCGACTCGTCCAAGTGGACGGTCATCGAAGCGGGCCTGAAATGCGTGCAGGGCAAGGCTATCGTCAACTCGATTTCGCTGAAAGAGGGCGAGGAAGAATTCCTGCGCCAGGCGCGCCTGTGCCGCCGCTACGGCGCCGCCGTGATCGTGATGGCCTTCGACGAGAAAGGCCAGGCCGACACCTACGAGCGCAAGATCGAGATCTGCGCGCGTGCGTACAAGACGCTGGTCGAGCAGGTGGGCTTCCCGCCCGAGGACATCATCTTTGATCCGAACATCTTCGCGATCGCCACCGGCATCGAGGAGCACAACAACTACGCGGTGGATTTCATCAACGCGACCCGCTGGATCCGCGAAAACCTGCCGCACGCGAAGATCTCCGGCGGCGTCTCCAACGTCTCGTTCAGCTTCCGTGGCAACGACCCGGCGCGCGAAGCCATCCACACCGTATTCCTGTACCACGCCATCAAGGCCGGCATGACCATGGGGATCGTCAACGCCGGCATGGTGGGCGTGTACGACGACATCCCGGCCGAACTGCGCGAGCGCGTGGAAGACGTGGTGCTGAACCGCCGCGAGGACGCCACCGAGCGCATGATCGAGATCGCCGGCACGCTGAAGGCGGGCGGCAAGCAGGAAACCCAGAACCTGGAATGGCGCAACGGCACCGTGCAGCAGCGCCTGTCGCACGCGCTGGTGCACGGCATCACCCAGTGGATCGTGGCAGACACCGAGGAAGCGCGCCAGCAGCTGCTGACCAATGGCGGGCGGCCGATCCATGTGATCGAAGGTCCGCTGATGGACGGCATGAACGTGGTGGGCGACCTGTTCGGGCAGGGCAAGATGTTCCTGCCCCAGGTGGTCAAGTCCGCGCGCGTGATGAAGCAGGCGGTGGCCCACCTGATCCCCTTCATCGAGGAAGAAAAGCTGGCCGAGGAAAAGCGCACCGGCATCGTCGCCAAGCCGAAGGGCAAGATCGTGATCGCCACCGTGAAAGGCGACGTGCACGACATCGGCAAGAACATCGTCTCGGTGGTCCTGCAGTGCAATAACTTCGAAGTGGTGAACATGGGCGTGATGGTGCCCTGCTCCGAGATCCTCGCCAAAGCCAAGCTGGAAAACGCCGACATCGTCGGCCTGTCCGGCCTCATCACCCCGTCGCTGGAAGAGATGGCCTACGTGGCGCGCGAGATGCAGCGCGACGAGCACTTCCGCATGCTGAAGATTCCGCTCCTGATCGGCGGGGCCACCACCAGCCGCGCCCACACGGCCGTGAAGATCGCCCACAACTACGAGGGGCCGGTGGTGTACGTGCCGGACGCCTCCCGCTCGGTGTCGGTGGCGCAGTCGCTCTTGACGCCGGAAACGCGCGACAAATTCATCGACGAGATCGAGCTTGATTACGCCCGCATCCGCGAGCAGCACGCCAACAAGAAGGCGCTGCCGATGCTGGCGCTGGCGGACGCGCGCGCCAACAGGGCCAGGCTGGAGTTCGCGCCGGTGCGCCCGAAGTTCATCGGCCGGCGCGAATTCAGGAACGTGGACCTGGGCCTGATCGCCCAGTACATCGACTGGGGCCCGTTCTTCCAGACCTGGGACCTGGCCGGCCCCTTCCCCGCGATTCTCACCGACGAAGTGGTGGGCGAAGCGGCCTCGAAAGTGTTCGAGGAAGGCCAGGCCATGCTCAAGAAGATCATCGACGGGCGCTGGCTGACGGCCAACGGCGTGATCGCCCTGCTGCCGGCCAACAGCGTGAACGACGACGACATCGAGGTGTACACCGACGACACGCGCGCGCAGGTCGCCTTCACCTACTACGGCCTGCGCCAGCAGGGCGTGAAACCCGTGGTCGACGGCGTGCAGCGTCCCAACCAGTGCCTGGCCGACTTCATCGCCCCGAAGGCATCCGGCATCAAGGATTACATCGGCATGTTCGCCGTGACGGCGGGCCTGGGCATCGAGAAGATGGAAAAGCGCTTCGAGGACGCCCACGACGACTATTCGTCGATCATGCTCAAGTCGCTGGCCGACCGCCTGGCCGAGGCGTTTGCCGAATACATGCACGAGCGCGTGCGCAAGGACTTGTGGGGCTATGCGCCGCAGGAACAGCTCAGCAACGAGCAGATGATCGCCGAACAGTACGCCGGCATTCGCCCGGCGCCTGGCTACCCGGCCTGCCCGGAGCACACCGTCAAGGCCGACATGTTCCGCGTCCTGCAGGCCGAGGAGATCGGCATGCAGCTGACCGACTCGTTCGCGATGTTCCCCGGCGCGGCCGTGTCGGGCTTCTATTTTGCCCACCCGGAAGCGAAGTATTTCGTGGTCGGCAAGATCGGCGAGGACCAGCTGGACGACATGGTCAAGCGCCGCGGCGTCGAGAAAGCCGAGCTGGAGCGCTGGCTGGCGCCCAACCTGTCCTGACAAAGGCAGGTTCAACTTTACAGTTGGTAACGTTTGAAACAGGCAATGGTCTAGCTTGGCCATTGCCTGGACGGTAATCTACTTCTGCAGGCCACTTTTCTGGCTAGGAGAAAAAGATCATGGAAAAGATTTCGACCGTCAGCCGTACCCATCCCCTCATCATCGCTGCCGCCCTGTCCGTCATCACGGTCAGCGCCGCCGGTACCGCCGCCCTGTTCGGCCTGCTGCCGGCGCACAAGGCCGACTCGGCGCCGCTGGCCGTGTCGTCCCAGCAGATGATCGGCTCCCAGCAGGCGTTCGAAGCCCAGCAGGCCGGCACCCAGCTCGCCCTCGCCCCTGCTGCCGTCCCTGCCGCCGGCCTGCAGCGGGTGCGCTACGACGATGCCGGCGCCGCGCCACGGCAGGCGGCCCGCTATGAGGACGAGCCACGCAACGACGCACGCTACGAGTCGCGCGAGTCGCGCGAGCCGCGCGAGCAGGCCGAGGAACGCGTGGCGCCACGCAAGCCGGCTGCCAAGCCGGTCCACCATGCCAGCAGCCACCACAAGGCGCCCGTGCACGCGGCCGCCCCGGCTCAGAGAAGCGGCCCAAACTACCTGGCGATCGGCACCGGCGCCGTGATCGGCGGGGTGATCGGCCACCAGATCGGCGGGGGCAATGGCAAGAAAGTGGCGACCGTGGCCGGCATCATTGGCGGCGGGCTGATCGGTAACGAGATCGCCAACCGCAACAAGTAAGCACCAAGAGAAAGTCGACCGGGCCGGCGCCGCCGGCCTAGTCGTGCAGTGCGGCGGCCTGTGGCTGCGGCCGGGCCGGCATCAGCGGCTCGAGCAGGCGCGAGTCGGCCGGCAGGCGGCGCTGCAATTCCTGCAGCGCTTCGGCCGTCAACGTCACATAGGCATTCATGTTCTCGGCCAGGTGACGGGTGATGAAAGCCGCGCCCTCAGGTGTCTCGCGCAGCCACACCTGCCCTTCGGCAAACGAGGCCGGCATCGAGTCGAGTTCGGCGCGCACCACGATCTGGCTGCGCGGCCCCCACAGGAAGTCGGGCGGATGCGCACGCGTCCAGGCCATCCCATTCTTCAGCGCATATTCATGGTTGTGGCGGAAGGTGAAGTCGACGACCTCGGTTTCCTTGAAGCTCTTGTCGAGCGACTCGATCCAACAGTGAAACGCCCCGCCCGCGGGGTTGGCGAACGCCGCGTTGTCGGTCAGGCGGATGAAGCCACTGCCGCAGTCGATCAGCGCCATGCCGGCCACCGGACGGTACTCGCGGTTGAGCACCACGCTGATCAGGTTGGCGCCGACGATGGCGTGGGCATGGCACAGCGAACAATAGGCATCGGGATAGTGCGCGCGCAGCACTCCGTTAACGGAGGCCGCGATCAGCGCCTGGATAGTCTGGGCCATGGAATCTCAATCAAAAACACGCTGCCGCTCGGCAGCCTTTGCCCTGTTATCGGCAGGCCGGCGGCGGACTTTACACGTGGCAACTAAAAATCACAGTTGCCAGCGCCCGGCCTGTTGAACCTGGCCTTGAACTTTTCACCACCCCTGCTGCCTAACCCAGCAAGCCGGGACATCCGGCGTCATTCCATGGAGGGCAATATGGCATTGCATCTGTCCAGTCGCCGCTGGCAGGATCAGCTCATTCTGCTGCTCGGCCTGTGGCTGCTGGTTTCCCCATTCATCCTGGGCTTTCCGCGCGATAGCCTGCAGGCGCTCAACGCCTACGTGGCCGGCGCAGTCATCGCCGTACTGGCCGCGTTCGACCTCTACAAGACCCACATGTGGGCGGTGGTGGTCAACATGCTTGTCGGGCTGTGGGTGGCAGTGTCGCCCTGGGTCCCACTGGTCGCCAGCCGCGAGGCGCTCATGACCAACAATGTCATCGTCGGCGTGGCCGTGCTGCTGCTGGCGCTGTGGGAACTGCGCAGCGATCCCGAATTGCACACGCAGTGGGCGGGCCGGCCCACCGGGTGACCGCGCACCGGCGCCGCCAGCTCACCATCGCCGTTCCAGCGTCACCTTGAAAAAAAATCGACTTCGTCGCGAACCGTTTCGACGCCTCGCCTCCTCTTAGCTGGCGAGGGCTGTCCTCTACAACGTTCAGGAGAATTTCGATGTTCTACGTAAAAAATGTCGGCACGGTCGAACGCATCGTACGCACTGTCGCGGGTCTCGCATGCTTGCTGTTCGTCTGGGTGAACCGGAATGGCGCCACACTGCCCATCGGGGCCGGCGTGGGCGGCGCCATGTTGATGCTCAGCGGGCTGGTGGGTTTCTGTCCCATGTGCGCCCTGTTTGGGCGTAAACTGGACCGATGAACGACGTCCAACCGATTCAAGGAGCCAACGAGCGAAGGACCATGCAACGATGACGACAGAGCGATGCGCCGCATTGGCGTCGCTGGCGCAAGCGGCGAGCACCGGCAACCCGGACGCCATCGCGCGCCTTCTTGCCGCCTGCCAGCCCGATGCCCGCCGCTATGCCCGGCGGCATTGTGCGGCAAGCGATGTGGATGACGCCGTCCAGGAAGCATTGCTGACGGTGGCGCACAAGGCGGGCGCCATCCGCGTCGCGGCCGCGTTCACATCCTGGCTGTTCGTTGTCATCCAGCGCGAGTGCCTGCGCCTGGCCCGCATGTTTGGCCGCGGCAGTGCGACGGTCAGCCTCGCCGACGGTGATGATGGGCTGGCCGGGCATCGGCACGACGCGCTGGCGCAGCTGGAGACGCGCAGCGATGATGCGCTCAGGCTGGACCTGATCGCGGCCCTTGAATCGCTGCCGGCCCACTATCGCGAAGTGGTGCTGCTGCGCGATTTCGCGGAGCTGTCGATCAGCGACATCGCACAGCAGCTGGGCGAACCCGACGGGGCGGTGAAAAGCCGCCTGCATCGGGCACGCGCCCTTGTGCGGGACTACCTGACTTCGGACGCGAGCCCGGCCGGGGCCGTCCGCGCCCCCGAGCGCGCGGCCTAGCGGGTCGGCCCAGGGCTTGGCTGCCCTCCAGCCCGTCAATCCGGCGGGTACGGGCTCAGTTCGTCCGGCACGTTGTACTGGAAGGCCTTGGTGTCAAAGACCAGTTTCCACGTGGCGGCCTTGACCGGCTTCTGGTCCACCGTGCCGCCCAGGGTGACGGTGATCGGCGCTGGCAGCTTGCCGTTCGGCTTGGCGATGCGGTAGCTCCACACGCGATTTTCGCACGACATGGGCAGTTCCCAGCCGTCGGGGTTGTACTCCTCGTCCTCGCTGGCGCCCTTGTTTTCGGCCGTGTTTTCGGCCTTGTTTTCGGTCGTGTTTTCGGCCCCGCTGACGCCCTCGCCGCCCTCTTTCCCGGCCTTCGCATCCGCGTCGCCCGCAGACGTGGCCGCTTCGGCCGCGCCGCCTTTTGCCGCCTGCTGCGACTCGCGCGCCTGGCGCGCTTCCCAGGCCGCCATGGTCGCGGCCGCGCGCTTGGCGAATGCGGCACAGTCGTCGTCCGTGAACACTGACGATGCAGGGAATTCCGCCAGCATCGCAATTTCTTTCCCGCGCGCGGCCGCGATCTGGTGGATCGTGAGCAGCGGCTCGAGCGTCTGGACTTCCTGGTCCCTGAGGGTCAATATCCAGGCCCACAGCTCGTCGCTGAGGCGCTCCAGGCGCACGTCTTCCGGACGCAGCGGCACCCGGGGGGACGATGCCGACACGCTCACCTCTTCCAGCTCGCCCGGCGTATCGGCGTTCGGCCGGATCAGGAACAGGCCATGCACTTCGCCCCCGCTATCGCCGGTCTGCTCGGGGCTGCTCACCGGTTTGCCGCTGGCCACGAAATACAACTCGTCGCCGCTCGCCTTGTCCTGCAGATGCGCTTGCTGGATCACGGTCACTACGAAGGTCCTGTCATTCTCATCCACGTACAGGTAACCGTGGCGGCTCTCGGAATACTTGCCATAGGTGCGCGTCATGACCTGCTCGATCACGGCCGCCGGGTCGATCTCGATGCGCTTTGCAAGCTCGTGCGCCGGATGCTTGTTCTTCCAGATCGAGAACCCGACGATCACCACGAACAGCAGGCCCAGCGCGGCCAGGCCGTACAGCACGAAGCGCGGCCACCGGCGTTGCCGGGCCGGCAGCACGGATGGGGACGGCTGCGCCGGGGCGGCCGGGGCGGCCGCGGTGTCGGCCGCAGGTTGGGTCGGCTCGTTCAATTCTTCCATCATTCCACCATTCTTCCTAGTACAAAGCTGCCGCACATTCGCGCGTGCAAAATTGCCAGATTATACAGATGGAATGACGTCGACTCGCGGCGGCGGCCCGCGCGGCCGCCTGGCTCAGAAGGCGTAGCGCACCACTTTTTCGCTCCAGCTGAACGCGTCGACTTCCGCTTCGGCCAGTTCGTCGGCGGAGATGGCCAGCTGGCCCAGCACCGGCATCACCAGGTCTTCGCCGCCTTCGCTCTCCAGTTGCTCCAGCCCTTCGGCCAGGCGCAGCAGGTCGCCGAAAAAGCCTTCGCGCCGCAGCAGCGCGCCGCCCACCTCGTCGGCCACGGGAATCTGGTCGATGATGTCACCCATGGGCATGCCGAACAGCACATCCATCAGCGACATGATGCCGACCGTGAAGGCCACGTCGGCGGTGACGCGCTGGCTGGGTTGCAGGCGGCTGGCCAGCAGTTCCAGCATGCGCGCGCGGGTGGTGGCCAGCATCAGGAGCGGGGTCAAGCCCTGCGTGCGCTGACCCCCTTCCGCATACAGCATGATCTGCAGCCAGCGCTGCAACTGGCGCCGGCCCAGGATGGTGACGGCCTGGCTGAGCGAATCGATCTTGCGGCGCGCGCCCACGGCCGGCGTGTTCACCAGCCGCAGCAGGTTGAGCGCCATGCTGGCGTCGCGCTTGACGGCCCGCTCGACCTCGATGTTATCGGCGTCCGACATCACCAGCTGCATCAAGTCGATGACGGCCAGCTGCGAGGGCGACAGCTTGCGCCCTTTGACAATCGAGGGTTGGGCAAAGTAATAGCCCTGGAAGTAATCGAAGCCGAGCCCCATGCAGCTGTCGAACTGCGCGCGGCTTTCAACCTTTTCCGCCACCAGCTTCTTGCCGGCCTGGCGAAAGCCTGCCGCCAGTTCGCCCAGCTGCGCCGGATCGATGGCGCGCAGGTCCAGCTTGACGTAATCCACCAGCGGCAACAGCGCTTGCAGGTCGGCGCTGTCGGCGCGCACATCGTCCAGCGCGAAGCGAAAGCCGTGGCGTTTCAGTTCACCGATGCGCGCCAGCACGTGGCCCGTCACGGCCATGGTCTCGACGATCTCCAGCACCACCTGGTCGCGCGGCAGGAAGCCGAAGATGTCGCTCGCCAGCACGGCCGCATCCACGTTCAGGAAACCTTGCGCCGCGCCGATGACCCGGTCCAGCCCCAGCTGGGCGGTGTGGGCGATCACGGTGGCGGTGGCCGACAGGTCCGATTCGATGTGGGCCTGCGCCACCTCGGCGCGCCGGAACAGCATTTCATAGCCGAACAGGCTCTGGCGGCGGTCGATGATGGGCTGGCGGCCCAGGTAGAAGTCGCGTACCTGCAGGGTCCGCGCGCCGCCGTCGGATGGGGAAGTGTCGGTCATCGCGTCCAGGCCCCCGGTAGATGGTCAATCCGGCAGCGGTGCGCCGTCCACGAACACCTTGACTTCGCCGGCCTGCAAGCCGGTCCACTGTTCGTTGGTGGTCAAGGGCTCGGTGACGATGATGGCCACCCGGTCGTTCGGGGTGGTCACCTGGGAAAAGTCGACGATCACGTCTTCGTCCGACAGGCAGGCCGTCACGAACGGGTACTGGCGCACCACGTAGTGCAGCTTGGTCGAGCAGTGCACGTACAGGGCGGTGCCGTCGGAGAGCATCATGTTGAAGGTGCCGTGGCGGGCGATTCCATGCACCAGTTCGGTGAGCACGGGGCGCAGTTCGGCCAAGCCAGGTGCGCGGTCGCCGAAGCGCGCACGCAGTTCCTGCATGATGAAACAGAAGGCCAGTTCGCTGTCGGTGCTGCCGACCGGGCGGTATGGGCCGGTCAGTTCCGGCGCGAATTCCTTCAGGTCGCCGTTATGGGCGAACACCCAGTAGCGGCCCCACAATTCGCGTATGAAGGGATGGCAGTTTTCCAGCGCCACATGGCCCTGCGTGGCCTTGCGGATATGCGCGATGACGTGGCGCGACTTGATCGGGTAACGCTTGATGAGTTCGGCCACCGGGGACTCGACCGCGGCCTGGTGATCGACGAAATGGCGCACGCCCGCGCCTTCGAAAAACGCGATGCCCCAGCCGTCATGATGGGTGTCGGTGCGGCCGCCCCGCATGGCAAAGCCGGTAAAGCTGAAGACGATGTCCGTGGGGACGTTGCAGTTCATTCCGAGAAGTTGGCACATGGCGTCAAGCTTATCACGCCAAAACGCACCGATCGGAATTAGAGACTACAAAGAACTGGAAAGATACAAACTGAAACAAACTGTTGAATCCCGCGCAGCCGCCTGTGTGCCGCGCGGGCAGGTCCTTAGTGCAGCAGGACCGGTTGACTCATCAGTACATCGTAGGAGCCGAGGAAGTCGTCGATCTCTTCCATGGTCGGTTCGCTGGCGATCAGGTTATTCACATCGCGCCGGAACGACTGTGCGAGCTTCCCGCCGATAAAGGCTTCGCGCCGCCCGGATTTGTCGACGATTTCATAGCCGCCAAACCGCAGCGCCTCGAGATTGTGATCGACGCCGAATTCGACCACGCTGTACTGCTCGCTGTTATAGATCATATTCATTGTAAGCTCCTTCGCTCGATCAGACGTTCCATTTCGCTGGTGTCGCTTGTTCCGCTAATGAGGTACTTGGTCCGGGTTCCGCACCAGCCGCCTGCATCGTTTCTCAATCAACTTTAATAACGAAATGGGGCTATCCAGACCGTTTTCAAGGGCGGATCTCCCGCCCCCGAAAACTAAAAAGACTAATAAAAAATCTTAGCTTTGCACGTCCGGGGTCAGTTCCAACAGCTGATCGTATGGCGCGGATTGCAGCCACGATCTCAACTGATCAAGGTGGTCCGATGTTGCCACTCCGATATACAGGCTTTCGGGATGGAAACGCAGAATCCGATTTAATGTTACACGCAAAACGAGATTGCCGGTGCAGCATAGGCAAGCGGGTGCGATGCGCTGGATCGAAACGGAGTCGGAGGGAGTGAGGAGGCTGTGCCCGTCGGGCAAGCCTTCGAGGAGAACGGCACTTGAGCCAGCGCCGGAGCGGGTGGCCGCCGCGTGCAGGCGCGCGGCAATGGCCGCTTCGCGCGCCGCCCCGCTCCCGCCCGTCACCAGGGTGACGCGGGTGCGTGCAGCGGACGTGCGCGGGGGGAGGCTCACCCCCCTTTCTTGCCCAGCTTGCCCGGCTCGACGCCCAGCTGCTTGAGCTTGCGGTACAGGTGAGTACGCTCCAGGCCGGTCTTCTCGGCCACGCGCGTCATGCTGCCGCCTTCGCGGCCCAGGTGGTGTTCGAAGTACATGCGCTCGAAGGCATCCCGCGCCTCGCGCAGCGGCAGGTCGAACGACAGCGAGAAGCCGTGGCCCTCGCCCACCGGCACGCCGCCCATGCGCGGGCTGACCGAGGCCTGCTGCAGGCTGGGCGCGCTGGCATACATCGGCACGGCCGCCACCACCGCTTCTTCCGGCTGGGGCGCCATCATCGGGCGCGGGGCCAGGGCAGGCGCGCGCGCCACGTCCTGGGCACGCGTCAAGCCTTGCTGCACCGCCTTCAACAACTTCTGCAGGGCAATAGGTTTTTCCAGGAAGTTCAAGGCGCCGATGCGCGTCGCCTCGACCGCCGTATCGATGGTCGCGTGACCGGACATCATGATGACCGGCATGGTCAAGAGGCCATCGCGCTGCCACTCCTTGAGCAGGGTGACGCCGTCGGTGTCGGGCATCCAGATATCGAGCAGCACCAGATCGGGCGCGCCGCCCGCGCGGGCTTCGCGCGCCTGCTGGGCGTTTTCGGCCAGCTGCACCGCGTGGCCCTCGTCGCCCAGAATCTCCGAGAGGAGCTCGCGGATGCCCATTTCATCATCAACTACGAGTATGTTTGCCATCTGTGTGCCTTCCTCGTTTGCCGCCTTGGGATGCGGTGTCTCGCGCGCTGTTTTAAGGGCTGCTTATGGCCCGGGTTTCAAGCCGTTTCAAGCGCCCTGCTTATGCGCGCCATTTTATTCGCGTTTCCAGCGTTAAGCCAGACCGCTTTCAGGCGCTAACTTTAACAGCAAAATCGATACCGCCGCGCCTGTTCCGTCGGTGCGGTTATGAATGTCAATGCGCCCTCCATGTTCATCGATGATTTTCTTCACCATCGGCAGGCCAAGGCCGGTCCCGCGCGCCTTCGAGGTGACGTACGGTTCAAACGCGCGCGACAATATTTTCGGCGCGAATCCGGGGCCGTTGTCCAGGATCGCCAGGCGCACGGCGGTGCCGTCGCGGCCATCGGCGCCGCGGTAGTGGATCGCTTCGGTCACCACCTCGATGCGCGCCGGCGGGGCATCGTCCGGCCGCTCGCTCATCGCGTCCTGGGCATTCTGCAGCAGGTTGTGGATCACCTGGCGCAGCTGGGTGGGGTCGCCCATCACCGCCGGCAGGCCGGCGCCCAGCTGCGCGTGGATCACGTCGCTGGCATCCCCCGACAAGTACAGGTTGAGGATCTCGCCCAGGAGGCTATTGAGGTCGAGCTTCTGCAGCACCGCCGGCGGCGCCTTGGCGTAGTCGCGGAAGTCGTCCACCATGCGCTTCATCGCATCGACCTGGTTGACGATGGTGGTGGTGCCGCGCTTGAGCAGCTCCGCATCCTGCGGCTGCAAGCGCTCCTCCAGCTTCATCTGCAGGCGTTCGGCCGACAGCTGGATCGGCGTGAGCGGGTTCTTGATCTCGTGGGCGAGGCGGCGCGCCACCTCGCCCCAGGCGATCGAGCGCTGCGCCGAGATCACGTCGGAGATATCGTCGAACACCACGATGAAGCCGCTGCCCGCCCCCACCGGCAGGCGCGAGCCGCGCGCCAGCAGCACGATGTCATGGTCGTCGCTGCTGCCCGGGCGGCGCGGCAGTTCGATCTGCTGCTGCCAGTGCGCACGGGTGCGCGCGCTGGCCGCCGACTGCGCGCTTTGCGCGGAAAACGCGCGCGTGATCGCGGCGGCGAAGGCTTCCAGTCCCTCGACCGCGGACAGCGCCTGCCCCACGTGGCCGCTGACGTCGTGGCCCAGGATGCGCGCCACCGCTTCATTCGAATTGACGACATTGAAGGCGGCGTCCAGCACGATCACCCCGGCCGACATGTTCTCCAGCACCGACTCCAGGTGGGCCTTGGCGCTTTGCAGGGCGGCGCGGTTGCGCTCGACGGCGCTGCGCGCCTCGAACAATTGGCCCGTCATGGTGTTGAACGACTGGGTCAGCGTGCCCAGTTCATCGGTGGTGGCCACGATCGGGCGCGGCGACAAATCGCCTTCGGCCACCGCGCGCGTGCCTTCGGCCAGCACCAGCAGCGGCTCGGCCAGGTTGCCGGCGATGAGAAAGGCGCTGGCAATCGCCCCGAACGCGGCCAGCAGCAGGGTCAAGGTCAGCGTCATCAGGTACATCTTGCGCAGGCCCGTGCGCGCCACCTGGCGTTCCTGGTATTCGCTGTAGGCGGCGCGGCTCACTTCGGCGGTCGAGGCCAGGTTGACCGGCACCGCCTGGATCACCTGCAAGAAGCGCGGCTGCGCGCCGGGCGGCTCGGGCACCGCCTGCACCACGCGCAGGCGCAGCCTGGTGACGGCGTCCAGCGCGCTCGATCCGCCGGCGCCGCCATTGTCCTTCAGTTCGCGCTGGTTGCCGCCTTCGGCGCGCGCATACCCGCCCGGCATCACCGCCTGCAGCAGCATCTGCGGCGACGGCAGGTCGTCCTTCAAGTCGTCGCGCCGCCCGGCCGTGGCCGCGCTCAGGAGCTTGCCATCCGGGCCGATCAGGGCCGCGCTCTGGATGCCATCCTGTTCGTTGACCATGCGCGCCAGGATCTGCTGGACGTCCCCGCCCTCCTGCCCGGCCAGCGTGGCGGCCGTGATCTCGGCGCTGGCGCCCAGTTCCGACAAGGCCTGGTCGAGCGCCGCGTGGCCCAGCGACAGGCCCGATTCCAGCGCCGCCTCGATCTTTACGTTGAACCAGGATTCGATCGAGTGCGACACGAACTGCACCGACACCAAAAAGATCACGCCCGGCAGGATGCCGAAGGCGGCGAACAGGCGCACCAGGCGCGCCATCAGGCGCGAGCCGAACTGGCCTTTCTTGTAGCGCGAGTACAGGCGGGCGAGCGCCACCACCACGGCCAGCAGCAGGGCCACGGCGACCGCCGCGTTCAACCCCAGCAGCCAGTTGTAGTTGCGGTCGAAGAAGCTGGAATTGTCGGAGGCCGACGCCAGCAGGAACAACAGGATGCTGCAGATGCCTCCGCCGATGATCAGGACATAACGCAGGGCCTGCTTCAAATGTCTACTCCGCCTTGTAGATGAACTTCTTCTCGCGCGAGGCCAGGCGCCAGTCCGAATTGTTCAGGGCGTTGACCTGCATGGGCTTGGACAGCACGTCGCGGTCCATGAACATGCGCAGGGTGACGTTGTACTGCTCCCCCGGCTTGAGTTCGCCGCGCCGCGCGATCTGCCAGCGGCTGGGGCGGTGGATCAGCACCATCGCGTCCTCCAGCGTGGGGAAGGTCTGCTGCACGCTGCCCTGCCCGTCCACCTTGGTCAGCACCGAATACTCGCGCGTCAATACATCGTATTTGATGCGGGTGGTCTTGGCCAGGTCGACCGCGCGTTCGTCCTTCCAGTACCAGCGCGGACGGGTCAGCACGATTTCGGTCTTGAAGGTCAGCGAAATGCCATGCTGGAGCGCCAGTTCCAGCTCCTGGTTCAGGTCGAAGCCGAAGGTGGAAGCCAGCCGGTAGCCGTCTTC
>JBKHWY010000056.1:0-14265 GCA_046566285.1 Gammaproteobacteria bacterium
GGCGAATTTGCGTACAATCTGGCGATGACTTACCGTACTGGCGTCCTTTCCTCCCTCGACGAAGCCGGCGATGCCGCATGGACCGCGCTGCTGGCGCGGCAGGCTCCCGGCTTTGACCCCAATCCCTTCCTGTCGTATGCCTTCCTGCATGCGCTGCACGAATCGGGCAGCGCATGCGAAGAAACGGGATGGCAGCCGCAATTCATCACCCTGTACGAAGGTGACAAGGGTGACCAACTGGCCGCGGCCATGCCGCTCTACGTCAAGATGCATTCCTACGGCGAGTACGTGTTCGACTGGGCCTGGGCCGACGCCTACCAGCGCAACGGCCTGGAGTACTACCCCAAGCTGCTGTCGGCCATTCCGTTCACGCCCGTGACGGGCCCGCGCCTGCTGGCGCGCAGCCCCGAGGCGCGCGCGGCCTTGATCGAGGTGCTGCGCCAGGTGCAATCGTCCAGCGAGGTGTCCTCGACCCACATCCTGTATCCGCCACCCGAGCAGGTGGGCCAACTGGAAGCGGCCGGCTACCTGCTGCGCCGGGGCGTGCAGTTCCACTGGCTGAACGCCGGCTACCGTGACTTCGACCAGTTCCTCGATTCGCTCGACCGCAAGAAGCGCAAGAACATCCGCGCCGAGCGCCGCAAGGTGCAGGAAGCCGGCGTGACATTGCGGCGCGTGCGCGGAGTCGATGCCACACCGTGCGACTGGCGCTTCTTCAACAAGTGCTACCAGCGCACCTACCGCGCGCACCACTCCTCGCCCTACCTGAACCTGGATTTCTTCGAGCGCATCGGCCGCACCATGCCGGAGAACATCCTGCTGGTGATCGCCCAGCGCGATGGCAAGGACATCGCTTCCTCCCTGGTGATCCATAACGACACCACCCTGTTCGGGCGCTACTGGGGCGAAGTGGCGCATGTGCCCTGCCTGCACTTCGAGACGGCCTACTACCAGCCGCTGGAATTCTGCATCGAGCAAGGCATCGCCGTCTTCGAAGGCGGAGCGCAGGGCGAACACAAGATGGCGCGTGGCTTCCTGCCCACCGAGACCTGGTCGGCGCATTGGCTGGCGCACCCGGCCTTTGCCGACGCCATCGAGCGCTTCCTGGCGCGCGAGCGCGGCGGCATCGAGGCCTATATCGACGAACTCAACGAACGCAATCCATTCAAGGACAGCCCATGATCTCGCATATCCACATCGGCACCCAGGATTTCGAGCGCGCGCAGGCGTTCTACGGCGCCCTGTTGCCGGTCCTGGGCCTGCAGCGCAAATTCACCGATCCCGAGCGCGCGTGGACCGGCTGGATGACGCCCGGCCAGCCGCGCCCCTTGCTGCTGATCGGGCGTCCGTATGAAGGCGAACACGCGGTGGGCAACGGCCAGATGACGGCGCTGCTGGCGCCCGACCGGGCGACGGTGGATGCCGCCCACCGCACCGCGCTGGCGCACGGCGCAAGCTGCGAGGGCGCCCCTGGCCTACGGCCGCAGTATCACGCGAACTACTACGGCGCCTATTTCCGCGACCCCGACGGCAACAAGCTGTGCGTGGTCTGCCACGATCCCGTGGCTTAGGCAGCTAAGCGGCCAGCTTGCGTGGACGCGGCGGCCGCAGCGCGGGTGCGGCATGCGCGAACAGTTCGGGATGCTGGTCCACGTGGTCGCGCAGCAGGTCCCACACGAGCTTCACGCGGCGCAGGCGGTACAGGTCCGTCGGCGCCGCGAGCCAGAATGAGCGCTCGGCGAAGAATTCCCCCAGCACGCGCACCAGCCGGCCATCGTCCGGCACCGCATACGGCGGCGCCATCACCAATCCCAGGCCCATGGCGGCCGCTTCGATCTGGGCCGGCATGCCGGTGCAGCACAGGCGCCGGCGCGGGGTGAACCCCAGTTCGCCCAGGTAGCTGAGCTCCCGGCTGGCCAGGCGGTCCTGCACGTAGTCGACGAAGTCGTGCCCGGCCAGCTGGGCGCGCTCGGTGATCGGGGCATGGCGCGAGAGATACGTGGGCGAGGCATACAGGTACAGCCGGAAGGTGCACAGCCGGGTGATCATGTAGCGCCCCGTGGTGGGCGGATCGAGCATCACGCCCATGTCGGCCTCGCGGTTGGCCAGGTTGGCAAAGCGCGGCAGCACCAGCAAGTCCACCGACAGGTCGGGGTTCTGCTGCAGCATGCCGGCCAGGAGCGGCGCCACCACGCGCACGCCGAACAGCTCCGGCACGCCCAGGCGCACCACGCCGTGCAGGGCCACCTCGGTGCCCGACAGCTGCTCGGCCGCCGCCAGCGCCGCGCTTTCCATCGCTTCCGCGTGCGGCAGCAGCGTGCGGCCCATCTCCGTCAGTTCATACCCTTCGCGGCTGCGGTCGAACAGCGTGCTGCCCAGCTGCGCTTCCAGCCGGTCGATGCGGCGCGCCACCGTGGTGTGCTCGACGATCAGCCGGCGCGAGGCGCCGGACAGCGTGCCGGCGCGGGCCAGCTCCAGGAAAAAGCGCAGGTCGGTCCATTCAGGCAGTGTGTTCATGAAAGCAACTATATCAATCTCGGCCATAAAGCTGTGCACGCTTGCACAGGACCCTCTACTGATGACATTACGAACGATCTGAACCGTTGATCTGTCGCAAATGTGCAGGAGTTTGGCGATAAATACAACAGCAAAAACCAGGCTTCCCTATGAAAAACCGGGGTGTGCATTTCCGCACAAGGGGTGGGCATGTTGCCATCTTTCGAAGACAAAAAATCAAGAGCACACTCCTGCCGTTACTTTCATGCCGCCCGGATAAGCCAGCAAGACAAGCCTGCAAGATAAGCCCGCCCCACGCACAAGATCAAGGAGACTCCTGACATGCGCCTGACCACCAAGAAACGCAAGCTGCTCAACCGTTACTGCGCCGCCATGCTCGCCCTCTCGGGCGGTGTGATGGCCGCCCAGGCGCAGGAGGCCGTGGAGGCCCAGGGCCCTGCCACCGCCGCCAGCACGGCCGACGCTTCATCCGCCGCTGCGGCCGAAGCCCCTGCCACGCAGTTTGCCCAACCGGGCGCAGCGTCCTCGAACGCCCCCGCCAACGCCGGCGTGGTGACCGTCAGCGCGCGCCGCCGGCTGGAAAGCCTGCAGGACGTGCCGGTCTCGGTGTCCGCCTTCACGGCCGAACAGCTGTCGCGCCAGGGGGTCACCAACGTCACCGACCTGGCCACTTCGATTCCCAACACCACCTTGAAAGCCGCGCGCGCGACCAACACCACGCTGACGGCCTTCATCCGTGGCGTGGGCCAGCAGGATCCGCTGGCCGGCTTCGAGTCGGGCGTGGGCATCTACCTGGACGACATTTACCTGGCGCGCCCGCAGGCGGCCATCACCGATATCTACGACGTCGAACGCATCGAAGTACTGCGCGGGCCGCAGGGCACCCTGTACGGACGCAATACCATCGGCGGCGCGGTCAAGTACGTCACGCGCAAGCTGGCCCCGCAGAACGACCTGCGCGCGCGCCTGACCGTGGGCGACTACGGCGAGCGCGACGTCGTTCTCACGGCCAGCACGCCCGTCACCGATACCCTGCGCATCGGCGGCTCGATCGCGCGCTTCAAGCGCGACGGCTTCGGACATAACCTCACCACCGGCCAGGACAACTACGACAAGGACGTCAACGCCGCGCGCCTGTCGGCCGAATGGGCGCCCACCAGCGAACTGTTCGTGCGGGTGTCGGGCGACATCACCCAGGACGAATCCAATCCGCGCAACGGCCATCGGCTGATCGTGGGCCGCACCAGCGGCGCGCCCATCCTGGCCAACGAATACGACACCCGCGCGGAACTGACGCGCGCCCTCGGCCACGCCCAGGAAGTGCGCGCGCACGGCATCTCGGCGCTCATCGAATACACCTTCAGTCCCGAGCTGTCGTTCAAGTCGATCACCGCCTCGCGGCGCGACAAGTCGTGGGCGCCGATCGACTTCGACTCCCTGCCGGTGGTCGACTTCGAAGTGCCGGCCCTGTACAAGAACCACCAGTTCAGCCAGGAGTTCCAGGTCACCTACACGGGCGACAAGCTGCAGGGCGTGGCCGGCGTCTACTACATCGACGCCAACGCCTTCAACGTGTTCGACACCATCCTGGCCGGCGCGGTGCCCACCTCGACCTACACGCTGGGCGACATCGACACGCGCGCCTGGGCGGTGTTCGCCGACGCCAACTACAAGATCAACGATGCCTGGAGCGTGGAGCTGGGCGGACGCTACACCGCCGACAAGCGCGAAGCGACCATCCTGCGCCAGATCTACTTTGGCCTGGGCGGCACCCCGGCGCTGGGCAATCCGGGCGCCATCCTGTTCCGCACCGACACCGACTTCACCCACGGCGAACTGAAACGCGAGGACAAGAAGTTCACGCCGAAAGTGGGCGTGGCCTACAAGGTCAACGCCGACCATAACGTCTACCTGAACTGGGCGCGCGGCTTCAAGGGCGGCGGGTTCGATCCGCGCGTGAACGTGGTGGGCACGCGCCTGAGCCCCGCGCAGGCGCGCGCCGGCTTCAAGCCGGAGACCATCGACACGCTGGAGCTGGGCCTGAAATCCCAGCTGTGGGACAACCGCATCACCAGCAACGTGGCCCTCTTTCACAGCAAGTACAAGGACGTGCAGATCCCCGGCTCGATCGCGGTCGATACCAACGGCGACGGCCGCGACGACAGCTTCGCCGGCGTGGTGACCAATGCCGGGCGCGCCAAGATCGACGGGGTGGAAATCGAAGCCATGGCGCGCGTCACCAACGCCTTCTACCTGTCGGGCATGTACAGCCATATCCGCGCGCGCTACACGGAATTCATGCTGACCAACCTGGTGAACGGCGTGCCCACGCTGACCAATGTGGCGGGCGAACGCTACTTCCAGAACACCCCGCGCAACTCGGCCAACCTGCGCGCCAACTACGATATCCCGGCGCCCCTGATGGGACGGGACGGCAAGGTCACCCTGAGCGCCAATGTGGCGCACCGGAGCGCCACGCGCCAGTTCGAATTCGCCTCGATGCTGGACGAGGATGCCACCACCCTGTGGGACGCCAGCGTGATGTGGACCAGCGCCGACGGGCGCCTGCGCGGCGCGATCCACGGCCGCAACCTGGGCGACAAGCGCTACAAGACCGGCGGCTACATCTTCCCGACCCTGGGCAACGAGGGCACGCTGACGGCCTTCTACGGCAATCCGCGCACCGTGCAGGGCACGCTGGAATGGCGCTTCTGACCGTCGGTGCAAGGAGCCGCAGTGCCTGAATCGACCGCCGACTACAGCAGCCTGACCTGGACCAGCCCGGACGGGCTGGCCCTGTATGCGCGCGACTACGCCGCCGCATCCGGACCGGCGCGCCTGCCCGTCATCTGCATCCATGGCCTGACGCGCAACTCGGCCGACTTCGACGAAGTGGCGCCCTGGCTGGCCGCGCAAAGCCGCCGCGTGATCGCCGTGGACGTGCGCGGACGCGGCCACTCGGCGCGCGACACCAATGCCGCCAACTACAACCCGGCCACCTACTGCGCCGACATCGTCAAGCTGACCCACGACCTGGGCATCGAGCGCGCCGTGTTCGTCGGCACCTCCATGGGCGGCATCATCACCATGCGCCTGGCGCTGCGCCATCCGCGCCTGATCGCCGCGGCCGTGTTGAACGACATCGGACCGGTGCTGTCGCGGCGCGGGCTCGATCGCATCGCCGCCTACGCCGGCAACAGCCTGGAGCCGGCATCGTGGGAGCAGGCCGCCCAGCACGTGGCCAGCATCAACCGGGTGGCCTTCCCCGCCAACGACATGGGCGAATGGAGCAAGTGGGCGCGGCGCGCGTTTGCCGAAAACGCGGAAGGCCGGCTGGTGATGCGCTACGATCCGCTGATCGCCGAACCGCTGCGCACGGGCCCCATCCAGACCACCTCGTGGACCGCGCGCATGGCCTTCCGGCGCCTGGCCAACAGCCGCCCCACGCTGCTGGTGCGCGGCGCGCTGTCGGACCTGGTGGAAGACGAGCAGGCCAGCGCCATGCGCAGGCTGGCGCCACGGATGCAGTACGTGGAGGTGCCGGGCGTGGGCCACGCGCCGATGCTGACCGAACCGGCCGCGCGCGACGCCCTGGCCCGGTTCATGGAGCAGGTGGACTGAGCGCTTGAGCAGTCAATACAATACAAGGAGACACGCATGAACACACGCAGAACCACTCTCACGACCCTGGCCGGCGCGCTGCTTGCCGCTTCGCTCACGGGCGCCCCCGCGCTGGCGGCCGGGCCCGACTTCAAGGTCGCCCTCATCGCCGGCAAGACCGGGGTGCTGGAAGCCTATGCCAAGGAAAGCGAGACCGGCTTCATGATGGGGCTGGAATACCTCACCGGCGGCAAGATGGAAATCAACGGGCGCAAGATCCGCGTGATCGTCAAGGACGACCAAAGCAAGCCGGACCTGGGCCGCACCCTGCTGGCCGAAGCCTACGGCGACGACAAGGTTGACATCGCCGTGGGCACCACCTCGTCCGGTTCGGCGATCGCCATGCTGCCGGTGGCGCAGGAATACAAGAAGGTGCTGATCGTCGAGCCGGCCGTGGCCGACGCCATCACCGGCGAGAAGTGGAACCGCTACATCTTCCGCACGGCGCGCAATTCCATGCAGGACGCACTGGCCGCCGCCAGCACGCTGAAAGACGGCAGCGTGGGCTTCCTGGCCCAGGACTACGCCTTCGGCAAGGATGCCATCAAGGCCGGCAAGGAGGCCTTGGCCGCCACCGGCAGCCGCGCCAAGGTCGTGCACGAGGAATACGCGCCGCAGAACACCTCGGACTTCACCGCATCGGCCCAGCGCCTGTTCGACGCCCTCAAGGACAAGCCGCAGCCGCGCATCCTGCAGATCGTCTGGGCCGGACCGAATCCGATGAACAAGCTGGCCGACATGAAGCCGGAACGCTACGGCATCATCCTGGCGCCCGGCGGGAACATCCTGCCCATCATGAAGACCTGGAAGAACTACGCCGGCACCCAGGGCACTATCTATTACTACTACGGCTTCCCGAAGAACAAGATGAACGACTGGCTGGTGGCCGAGCACCAGAAGCGCTTCAAGGTCCCGCCCGACATGTTCACGGCGGGCGGCTTCGCGGCGGCGAGCGCGGTGGTGACGGCACTCACCAAGGCCGGCACGGGCGACAGCGACAAGCTGATCGCGGCCATGGAGGGCATGAATTTCGACACGCCCAAAGGCACCATGACCTTCCGTCCGCAGGACCACCAGGCGCTGCAGTCCATGTATCACTTCCGCATCAAGAAGCAGCAGGCCAACGAGTGGGACCTGCTGGAACTGGTGCGCGAGATCCCGGCCAGCGAACTGCCGCTGCCCATCCGTAACAAGCGCTGAGATGAGCAAGGCTTCGCTCTCCACGGTGGACCTGACGATCCGCTTCGGCGGCCACGTGGCCGTCAACGCGGTGACGGCGGACTTCTATCCAGGCACGCTGACGGTCATCGTCGGGCCCAATGGTGCCGGCAAGACCACCTGGTTCAACCTGATCTCCGGCCAGCTGCCCGCCACGTCCGGCAAGGTGCTGCTGGGCGGGCGCGACATCACGGGGCTAGGCGCCGCGCCGCGCACCCGCCTGGGCATCGGGCGCGCCTTCCAGCTGACCAACCTGTTCCCGCACCTGCCCGTCATGGAAAACGTGCGCCTGGCCGTGCAAAGCCGCGCGCACCTGGGCCTGAACATGTGGTCCACCTGGTTCGGCCACAAGGAACTGATTGGCCGCGCCGAGCATTACCTGGAACGGGTGGCGCTGGCGGACCAGCGCGCCATGCCGGTGGCGGCCCTGTCGCACGGCGACAAGCGCAAGCTGGAAGTGGCGATCCTGCTGGCACTGGAGCCGGAGGTAATGATGTTCGACGAACCCACCGCCGGCATGAGCGTGGACGAGGTGCCGGTGGTGCTGGACCTGATCCAGCAGGTCAAGGCCGAGCGCACCAAGACCATCCTCTTGGTCGAGCACAAGATGGACGTGGTGCGCGCGCTGGCCGACCGTATCGTGGTGCTGCACAACGGGACGCTGGTGGCCGATGGCGAACCGGAAGCGGTGATGGCCTCGCCCATCGTGCAGCAGGCCTACCTGGGAGTGCCTGAACATGCATGAAGCCGATCCGTCGAGCACCGACCTGCTGCGCCTGTCCGGCGTGCACACCCATATCGGCGAATACCACATCCTGCAAGGCGTGGACCTGGCGGTCCCGCGCGGCCAGATGACGGTACTGCTGGGCCGAAACGGGGCCGGCAAGACCACCACCCTGCGCACCATCATGGGCTTGTGGAAGACCAGCGCGGGCACGGTCACCTTTAACGGGCGCGACATCGCCGCTCTCCCCACGCCCGACATCGCACGCGCCGGCATTGCCTACGTGCCCGAATCGATGGCCGTGTTTTCCGAACTCACCGTGCGCGAGAATCTGGTGCTGGCCGCGCGCAGCGGGCCGCTGGACGCCGCCCGGGTCGAGTGGATCACCGGCTTCTTTCCCGCCCTGCGCAAGTTCTGGGACTACCCGGCCGGCAAACTGTCCGGCGGCCAGAAGCAGATGGTGGCGATCGCGCGCGCGATCGTCGAGCCGCGCGAACTGCTGCTGATCGACGAGCCCACCAAGGGGCTGGCGCCGGCCATCATCCAGAACCTGATCGCAGCGTTCCGGGAACTCAAGGCCAGCCGCACCACCATCCTGCTGGTGGAACAGAACTTTAACTTCGTGCGCAGCCTGGGCGACAGCGTGGCCGTGATGGACGACGGCCGCATCGTGCACGCCGGCGCCATGGCCGAACTGGCCGAGGACGCCGGCCTGCAGCAGCGCTTGCTGGGCCTGTCGCTGGCTGCGCACCAATGAACGACCGAGGACACGCATGACGCTCGCCCCTGCCCCTGCCACCAACGCCGTGCCCGGCGCCGAACAGACCGTGCTGCCGTCCGCGCGGCCGGACCTGGCGCCCGCCGCGCTGGTATTGGTCCTGATGCTGGCCGCCCTGCCCCTGGTGGGCAGCACCTCCACCTGGGTTACCTTGAGCATCGCCGGCCTGGCCATGGGCATGATGATGTTCATAATGGCCAGCGGTCTCACGCTGGTGTTTGGCCTGATGAACGTGCTGAACTTCGGGCACGGCGCGCTGGTCTCGGTGGGCGCCTACGCCGCCACCCTGGTGCTGCTGCCGATGCGCCACCTGGCCGAGGCCGACTCGCTGGCGCAGAACCTGGGCGTATTGCTGCTGGCGGTGCTGCTGGCGGTGGGGGTCACGGGCCTCCTGGGCTGGGCGTTCGAGCGCGTGCTGATCGCCCCCGTCTATGGCCAGCACCTCAAGCAGATCCTGATCACCATGGGCGGCATGATCGTGGCCGAACAGCTGATCAACGTGCTGTGGGGCGCCGAACAGATCGCCCTGCCCTTGCCGCACGCCCTGCAGGGCGCCGTGCTGCTGGGCGACGCCGCCGTGGAGAAATACCGGCTGGTGGCGGTCGCTGTGGGGCTGGCGGTGTTCGCGCTGATGTTTTTGGTGTTGAACCGCACCCGCCTGGGCCTGTTGATCCGGGCCGGGGTGGAAAACCGCGAGATGGTCGAGGCGATGGGCTACCGCGTAAAACGCCTGTTCATCATCGTGTTCGCGGCCGGCTCGGCGCTGGCCGGCCTGGGCGGCGTGATGTGGGGCCTGTACAAGGGCGTGCTGAGCGCGTCCATCGGCGGCGAGACGATGGTGGTGATCTTCATCGTCGTCATCATCGGCGGCCTGGGCTCGGTGGGCGGCTGCTTCATCGGCGCGCTCCTGATGGCGCTGGCGGCCAACTACGCAGGCTTCCTGGCGCCCAAGCTGGCCCTGGTGTCGAACATCATCGTGATGATCGCCATCCTGCTGTGGCGCCCCGCCGGGCTGTTTTCCGGCGCCCAGCGTTAGGAGCCCCCATGCTGACCAAGCTTCTTTCCGGCGACTTACCACGCAGCCGAGCGCTCGCCGCCGCGCTCATCGTCATCGCCGTCGCGCTCGCGCTGGCCCCCTTCATCACCAGCGGCGCGCGCCCGCTCAACACGGCGGCCACCATCTGCATCTACATCGTGCTGGTGGCGTCCTACGACCTGCTGCTCGGTTACACCGGCATCGTCTCGTTTGCCCACACCATGTTCTACGGCATCGGCGCCTACGGGGTCGGGCTGGGGCTGGCCAGCGCCAGCACACCCACCTGGGGCGCGGCGCTCACCGGGCTGTTGATCGCGCTGGTCCTCACGCTCGCACTGGCCATGGTCATCGGCCTGTTTGCGCTGCGCGTGCGGGCCATCTTCTACGCCATGATCACCCTGGCGGTGGCCTCGTCCTTTGCCGTGCTGGCCTCGCAGCTGTCGGACCTGACCGGCGGCGAAGACGGGCGCACCTTCGAGGTGCCCGAGCTGCTCTCGCCCGGCTTCCAGCTGTTCGATGGCGAGCTGCTGGGGCGCACCGTGGACGGCAAAGTGATCACGTACTACATCGTGTTCGCCGGTTGCGTGCTGCTGTTTCTGGCCTTGCTGCGGCTGGTGAATTCGCCCTTCGGCCGGGTGCTGCAGGCCATACGCGAGAACGAGTTCCGCGCCGAGGCGCTGGGCTACCGCACCGTCACTTACCGCGTCTGGGCCAACTGCCTGGCGGCCCTGGTGGCGGCGCTGGCGGGGGCGCTGATGGCCTTGTGGCTGCGTTACGTCGGGCCGAAGACCATGCTGGGCTTCGAGGTCATGACGGATATCCTGCTGATCGTGGTCATCGGCGGCATGGGCACCATGTACGGAGCGGTGCTGGGCGCGGTGCTGTTCATCATCGCCCAGAACTATCTCAAGGCCTGGATGGCGCAAGGCGCCGAACTGCTCACCGGCGTGCCGCTGCTGGCCCAGGCCCTGCACCCCGACCGCTGGATGCTGTGGCTGGGCGTGCTGTTCATCCTGTCGATTTACTTCTTCCCCGCCGGCATCGTCGGCAAGCTGCGCAGCCTGGGGGCCCGCGCACCTTAGCTCTACATCAAACCTCAGCATTAACCGGGTCCTACCATTTGAGTCATCCATGGGCCCCGGCGGCAGCCAGCGCGACGGGGGTCACCCATTCACCCTGGCCATGTCGGAGTCCGCATGAATCTCTTCAAACCCTTGCAGCAATCCGGGAAATACCTTCATCACCTGCATCGCTTCGGCGCGCTCGTCGTCCTGACGCTCGCCTCCTTCGCCACCGCACAGGCGGCCACGCCGATCACCGTGCTGAGCGAAGAATTCGACAACGTCTCCAACCTGATGGGCTGGCAACAGATGAATGCCAGCAACCCAATCGGCCTCAGCTGGTTCCAGGGCAACAGCCGCATCTTCCCGGCCCATGCCGGGGCCCCGGGGGCCTACGTGGCCGCCAACTACCTCTCCGCCCGCAACGGCATCGGCAGCATCGACAACTGGCTGATCACCCCTGAAGTCACGCTGCAGGGCCCGTCCACGCTGTCGTTCTTCGCGCGCGCCGACGCCGTGCCCGGCTTTTCGGACACGCTGGAAGTGCGCTTCGGGACCGCCGGCAACTTCGACACTCTGCTCACCACCCTGGGCGGCAGCGCCCTGCAGGGCGACTGGCAGCCCATCACGGCCAAGCTGGACTTCACCGGCACCGGGCGCTTCGCGTTCCGCTACGTGGGCGATGCCGCCACGTCGAACTATATCGGCCTCGATTCGGTCCTTGTAGCCACCGTGCCGGAACCGTCCGAGTGGCTGATGCTGGTGGCCGGCAGCGTGCTGCTGGCCGGCCTGCGCCGCAAACCCCACGCGTAATTTTCTCCTTGGAGGCATGCACCATGTCCCATCATCCCCTGCTCCAACTCGCCCTTGTCGCGGGCGCCCTGTCCGCCGCAGCCGCGGTCCAGGCCCAGTCCCCCACTGAGCCCGCGCCGTCCGGCATGGTCGTCGTGCGCGATCCGCAGACCGGCCTGATGCGCACGCCCACCGCGGCCGAACTGCGCGCCCTGCAAACCCCACCGGCGCAGTCGCCGGCGCAATCGCCCTCCACGCCGCAGCGCCCGACGGTGCGGCCGGATGGCACCCGCAGCTACAAGCTCAGCGAGCGCACCATGGTCTACTCGGTGGTTACCCGCAAGGGCGGCAAGCTGAGCGAACACTGCGTCGAGGGCGCCGATGCGGCCGCCACGCTGCAAGGCGAGCCGGCGCCGCAGGAACAGGATGGAGGACATGGTCATGAGCAGAAATAGCATAGGCGCGCTGACTGCGCGTCTGGCCGTCTGCGCCGCGCTGCTGGGCTCGCTCAGCCTGCCGGCGCTGGGCGCCGCCACCATCACGGTGGTCAACGCCAACGCGCCCGGCGAAGGCTTCAACGATCCCACTCCCGCCAGCCCGGTGGGCGGCAACAGCGGCGCCACCCTGGGGGCGCAGCGCCTGATCGCGTTCCAGCACGCAGCGAACCTGTGGGCCGCCAACATCGACAGCCCCGTGCCGATCCGTGTCTCGGCCACCTTCGAGCCGCTGTCCTGCACTGAAAGCAGCGCGGTACTGGGCGCGGCCGGCACGGTCCAGATCTTCGCCGACTTCCCCAACACGCCCAAGCCCACTGCCTGGTATCCATCGGCCCTGGCCAGCAAACTGGCCGGAGCCGACCTGACCGATCCGGGCGACGCCCACATCCAGGCGCGCTTCAATTCACGCCTGGGCCTGTTTCCCGACTGCCTGCCCGGCGCGCCCTTCTACCTGGGCCTGGACAATGCCCATAGCGACCAGATCGACCTGGTCACCGTGCTACTGCACGAACTGGCCCACGGCCTGGGGTTCCAGAGCTTTACCAGCTCGTCCACCGGCGAACGCGTCGACAATCGCCCCGCCGTGTGGGACTACTTCCTGCTCGACAGCCGCAACGACAAGCTGTGGCTCAACATGACCGACGAGGAACGGCGCGCGTCGGCCATCAGCGGCAACGCCCTGGTGTGGAGCGGCCCCAACGTCACTAATGCCGTCCCGCAAGTGCTGGCGGCCCAGGCGGTGCTGCGCATCAGCGGACAGGCGGCGGGACCGGCCAGCGGCAGCTACGACGTGGGCGAGGCCTCGTTCGGCCCGGTGCTGTCCAATCCGCCCGTCAGCGGCGAGCTGATGCCGGTGGTGGACCAGGCCAACGGCAGCGGCCTGGCCTGCACGCCGCTCGACGCGGCCAATGCACTGGCCGTCAAGGGCAATATCGCGCTGGTGGACCGCGGGGAATGCGGCTTTGCCCTCAAGGCGAAGAATGTGCAGGAGGCCGGCGCGCGCGGGATGGTAGTGGCCGACAACGTGCCCGGCGAGGTGGCCGGCATGGGCGGCACCGACCCCACCATCACGATTCCATCGGCGCGCATCACCCAGGCGGCCGGCCAGGCGCTGAAGGTGGCGCTGGAACGGCGCTCGCGCACGGCCTCGGGCGTGACGGCCAGCCTGGGTGTCGACAGCGAACGCCTGGCCGGCACCGACCGCGCCAAGCGCATCCGCATGTTCACCCCTAGCGAGCTGGCGCCGGGGTCCTCGGTGTCGCACTACACGGTGGAAGCCAAGCCCAACCAGCTGATGGAGCCGGCCATCAATCCGGACCTGATCCACGAGGTCAAGCCGCCGCGCGACCTGACCCTGCCACTGCGTAGGGACATCGGCTGGTGACTTGCGGTCGGGCGCGCGCGGGCCGGACCCAAAAAAGCCGCAGCGGCAAGGCTGCGGCTTTTCTGGAGTGCTGCACTGCGCGCCAAGCGCCCGGCAGGCGCCGACGCTTGTTGCTGCGTTACCTGCGTTACTTCTGCGACGCCTTGTAGGCTTCCACGCCGCCAAGGATCTCGGCCTTGGCTTCTTCCGGGCCGAACCAGCCCTCGATCTTGACCCACTTGCCGGGTTCCAGATCCTTGTAGTGCTCGAAGAAGTGCTGGATCTGCTGCAGGCGCAGGTCTTGCAAATCTTCCGGCTTCTGCCAGTGCTTGTAGATCGGCAGGATCTTATCGACCGGCACCGCCAGGATCTTGGCATCGCCGCCTGCTTCGTCCGTCATCTTCAGTACGCCGATGGCGCGGCAGCGCACCACCACGCCCGGGATCAGCGGGAATGGGGTGATCACCAGCACGTCGCAAGGGTCGCCGTCGGCCGACAGGGTGTTCGGCACATAGCCGTAGTTGCATGGGTAGTGCATGGCGGTCCCCATGAAGCGGTCGACGAAAATCGCGCCGGACTCCTTGTCCACTTCGTACTTGATCGGATCGGCGTTCATCGG
>JBKHWY010000057.1:0-14216 GCA_046566285.1 Gammaproteobacteria bacterium
AAGCTTCGGTGCCCTGGTCGGGCGTGGAGCCCAAGCGTGGAGGCTCAGGCGGTAAAGCTGTTCTCGAGGAAGCCGGCTTTCTTGACGATGCGGTCAAGCTCGACCAGGGTCGAGAGCAGCTCCTTCATGCGTCCCAGCGGGACCGCGTTCGGTCCATCGGATAAAGCTTGTGCCGGGTTCGGGTGCGTTTCCATGAACAGGCCGGCGATACCGGCTGCCACGGCTGCGCGCGAGAGCACGGGGATGTGCTCGCGCTGGCCACCTGATGAGGTGCCTTGTCCGCCCGGCAGCTGTACCGAATGGGTCGCATCGAACACGACCGGGCAGTTCGATTCCCGCATGATCGCCAGTGAGCGCATGTCGGAAACGAGGTTGTTGTAGCCGAAGGAGACGCCGCGCTCGCAGGCCATGAAGTTGTCTTCGTTCAGGCCCTTGGCGGCCGCGGCGGCGCGCGCCTTGTTGATGACGTTCTTCATGTCGCCCGGGGCGAGGAACTGGCCCTTCTTGATGTTGACCGGCAGGCCCGACTCGGCGCACGCGACGATGAAATCGGTCTGGCGGCACAGGAAAGCCGGGGTCTGCAGCACGTCCACCACCTGCGCCACTTCGGGAATCTCTTCCACGGTGTGCACGTCGGTGAGCACCGGCACGCCGATCTCGCGCTTCACGTCCGCCAGGATTTCCAGACCCTTTTCGCGGCCTGGTCCCCGGTGCGAGGTGCCCGACGAGCGGTTGGCCTTGTCGAACGAGGACTTGTAGATGAACGGGATGCCGAGCGCCGAGGTGATTTCCTTGAGCGTGCCGGCGGTGTCGAGCGCCATCTGGCGCGATTCGATCACGCAGGTGCCGGCGATCAGGAAGATCGGCTGGTCCAGGCCAACGTCAAAACCGCAAAGCTTCATGCTGCATCTCCTTGCAATGCCTCGGCAGGCACGGCCTTGCCATGGGCGTTGGCCGCCTTGTGGGCCAGCGCGGCCTTGATGAACGACGTGAACAGCGGGTGGCCGCTGCGCGGAGTCGACTTGAATTCAGGGTGGAACTGCACGCCCATGTACCACGGGTGCGCATTGGCGCCGCTGCGCGGCAGCTCCATGATTTCGCACAGGTCTTCGGTCGGGGTGCGCGCCGAGACGATCAGCCCGGCCTCTTCCACGCGGCCCAGGTAATGGTTGTTCGCTTCGTAGCGGTGGCGGTGGCGCTCGGTCACGACGCTGCCGTAGATCTCGGCCGCCAGGGTGCCCGGATTGACCGCGCAAGCTTGCGCGCCCAGGCGCATGGTGCCGCCCAGGTCAGACGACGAGTCGCGCTTTTCGACCTTGCCGTCATGGTTCTGCCACTCGGTGATGAGGGCCACCACCGGCTGGTCGGTGTCGGTGTCGAACTCGGTCGAGTTGGCGTTGGTCAGGCCCGCCTTGTGGCGCGCGTATTCGATCAGCGCCACCTGCATGCCCAGGCAGATGCCCAGGTAGGGAATCTGGTTCTCGCGGGCGTAGCGCGCCGCCATGATCTTGCCTTCCACGCCGCGCTTGCCGAAGCCGCCCGGCACCAGGATGGCATCGTACTTGGCCAGGTGGGCGCAGCCCTTGTCCTCGATTTCTTCCGAGTCTAGGTATTCGATGTTGACGCGGCTCTCGGTATGGATGCCCGCGTGGCGCAGCGCTTCGGTGAGCGACTTGTACGACTCGGTCAGGTCCACGTACTTGCCCACCATGCCGATGGTGACGGTTTCCTTCGGATGCTCGAGCGCGTAGATCAGCTTGGTCCAGACCGACAGGTCGGCCGGCGGCGCTTCGATGCCGAGGGCTTCGCAAATGATCGCGTCCAGGCCCTGGTCGTGCAGCATCTGCGGCACCTTGTAGATGGTGTCGGCGTCCCACACGGAGATCACGGCCTGCTCTTCGATGTTGGAGAACAGCGAGATCTTGGCGCGCTCGTCCTCCGGAATGCGGCGGTCGGCGCGGCACAGGAGCGCATTGGGCGAGATGCCGATTTCACGCAGCTTCTGCACGCTGTGCTGGGTCGGCTTGGTCTTGAGCTCGCCTGCCGAAGCGATGTAGGGCACCAGGGTCAGGTGGACGAATGCGGCGTTCTTGCGGCCGGCGCGCAGCGACAACTGGCGCGCCGCTTCCAGGAAGGGCAGCGACTCGATGTCGCCCACGGTGCCGCCGATTTCCACCAGCGCCACGTCGACGCCTTCGGCGCCGCGGTAGATGTAGTCCTGGATTTCATTGGTGATGTGCGGGATCACCTGGACCGTCTTGCCCAGGTACTCGCCGCGGCGCTCCTTGCGGATGACCGACTCGTAGATCTGGCCGGTGGTGAAGTTGTTCACCTTGCGCATGCGGGTGCTGATGAAGCGCTCGTAGTGGCCCAGGTCCAGGTCCGTCTCGGCGCCGTCGTCGGTGACGAACACTTCGCCGTGCTGCATGGGGCTCATCGTGCCCGGATCCACGTTGATGTAAGGATCGAGCTTGAGCATGGTGACTTTGAGACCGCGCGATTCGAGGATCGCAGCGAGGGAAGCGGCCGCGATCCCTTTACCCAGGGAAGACACGACGCCGCCGGTGACGAATACAAATTTGGTCATTGCAGATAGTGCCGAATGGCACGCGCGGGAAATTGAAATTATAGCGTATTTCTGCCAATGCTTTCGCAAAACCGGGTAACTCATCCTATTTCACGATGGACTCCGGCGTGCCCTTCCCGGCCGCGCATGATACCATTCAAGCAATATTTTTCTTATGATAAAAGGATGTTGATGAACGCACCGATGATGATGAGGGTGGCCGGTTTCACCGCGCGTAACCTGAACCGGGCAGTCAAGGCGGGTGTACTGATGCTGGGTCTTGGGGGCCTGTACGGGGCGCAAGCCGGCGCGGAAGAAGCTGTCGCAACTGCGGGGGCAACTGCCGCTGCGGATAACGTCTGGGGTCCGTTTCTGGGCAACATGAGCGGCACCTATGATAGCGAATGCGTCCACATTTCAAGTGGCAAAAAAGCGGGGCCGATCGTGGTGTCGAGCGACGGTCGCTTTGCGGCCAACGGCATCGAAGGCAATGTCAAGGCGGGCGTATTGAACCTCGTCCGGGAAGCAGGCGCAAATGGCAAAGTGAGTCTTTTTGTTGGCGCGCGGGAGGACGATCGGTTTCTCGTGGTGACCGGCAAGGAAAACGGGACGACCGTGATCCGGGTCGCGCAGGGAATCGACGGCACTGAATGCCGGTTCCAGCCGGAACGCAGCGGCTTTGCCAGTAGCAATCTGTACTCCAGCTTCAAACGCATCTTCGATGTCAAAGGCGATATTGAATGCGCGCCCATCAGCGGTCCCCGCAAGCTGCGCACGCTTCACTACAAGATCGAGAACGGGATCGTGCAAGTGTTTGACCAGGTCTACGACCTGAAGACAAGCACTCTGGAAAGGATTCTCTACCTGCCCGATTCCGGCATCTTCACCTACCATGCCACTGCCAAGAATGGTGGGTCGCTTGACCTCGGCTTCACCGAGAGCGTGGTAGACAGAGTAATGGCAACACGCCCTGACGGGAAGGGTTCCAACTGCTGAGCGTTGGCGCCCATGGCCGGTGCGTCACAGCGGCAGTGTTCGACAACGAACAGACCTGATGCGAATGACAACGCATGCTGGGCCTTTTCCGAACCAAAGGAGGCGATCATGTCCTACGAAGAACGCGATGCTTACGGAATGTACGTCGACAAAGGGCGCAAAGGCCCGGGGCCGGAGCTGATGGGGGCGCAGACCCTGATCGGCGACCACGTGCACAACCTGCAGAACGAACACCTCGGTGAAATCAAGGAATTCATGCTCGACATGCGCAGCGGGAAAATTGCGTATGCCGTGATGTCGAGCGGCGGTGTGCTCGGTGTCGGGCAGAAGCTGTTTGCCGTGCCGTTTGATGCGCTGACGCTCGATACGGTGCACAAGCGCTTCACCATGGACATCGACAAGGAGCGCATCGAGAACGCGCCCGGCTTCGATACCGACCACTGGCCGGACATGGCGGACCAGCAGTGGGTGCAGCAGATTCACGGGTATTACTCGACGGGGGAATACACGGGACAGCGCGCGAGCGGGGATTTCACGGGTAGCCACGCGCGCGGCACGGGGCCTGGCGGGGCTTGACATCGGTAATTGACCTGGATGTCGCCGTGTGCCGAAACGTCACACGGCGACAATTTGACACCAGTTTTGGCCAATGCTACATTCAGGGCACAACCTGAAAGGTCCGACCATGAGCGCTTCAGTTGAAAAAGAGCGAATCACAGCAAGGATTTCCGCGTCAGTAGCAGAAACCTTGAACGCCGCGGCTGAGCTAACGGGAACCACGCTGAATGGTTTCGTGGTGCAGGCTGCGCTGGAAAAAGCGCAGAAGATCGTGGATCGGGAAAAGCGGATCACCATGTCTCATCACGACGCGGTCATGTTACTCAATTTGCTGGACAGTCCTCCAAAGCCCAATGCTGCGATGAAGCGCGGTTTCGAGCGTTTCATGAAGGAGAAATATGGCCACGCTGAGGGTACAGGCCCTGGACAAGGCGCATGACGTAGCAGGTTTCGACTGCGGAAATCCCGACCTCAACCAGTGGTTCCGCACCACAGCTCGCCAGCATCAGAAAAACGGAACTTCCAGAACCTTTGTGCTGGTCGAGGGCGAGCATCCGGAAATTATTCTCGGCTTCTTCACTATGGCCATCAGGGATGTGACCCTGAAGGAGGACTTGCCTGCGTCGATGGCCAAAAAGCTTCCTGCCAGGGTACCCGGCTATACGCTGGCCCGATTGGCGGTTTCAGTCAGCGCACAAAAGCGGGGGCTCGGTGAATACCTTCTGTTTGAGGCGATGGAGCGCAGCTACCGCGCAGCGAAGCTGGTCGGAGGCTTTGCGCTCTTCGTCGATGCCAAGGAAGGTGCCGCTGACTTCTACAAGAGATACGGGTTTGTTCCCTTTCCCGATGATCCGGATACGCTGGTCATTCCCATCGCATCGATGCCTGCGTTCCCGGATTAAGCCGACCCGACGGTACCGACACCAGTGCTAGCAAAAATTCCTGCTCGCCGTATCCAGCTGCCCCAGCATGGGCGACAAGTCCACCAGCCGCTTGGCCACCAGGTGGCGGATTTCCCCTTGCCGCTGCCAGATCCCGTACACCCCCAGCAAGGTCGCGCCCAGCACTTCCTTGCGCTGCTGCTCGATCAGCTTGGGCCAGACGATCACGTTGATATTGCCCGTTTCATCCTCGAGCGTCACGAACAGCACGCCCTTGGCCGTGGCCGGACGCTGGCGCACGGTGACGATGCCGCAGGCGCGCGCCAGCTGTCCGTCGCCGTAGTGCGCCAGCACGGACGCCGGCATGAAGCGCAGCTTGAGCAACTGCTTGCGGATCAGTTCAAGCGGATGGCGCCCCAGCGTCAGCCCCTGCGAGCGGTAGTCGCCCACGATATCCTCCGCTTCGCTGGGCGCCTGCAGCTGCGGCGTGTCTTCCTCCACGGTGGTAGGGCGCAGCAAGTCCTTGTCCGGCACCGCCCCCACCGCCTGCCACAGCGCGTCGCGGCGATGGCCGGCCAGGGACTTCAAGCCATTCGAGGCCGCCAGCACCTGCAGGTCATGCCGGTCGAGCCCGGCGCGCCGGGCCAGGTCGGCCACGCTGTCGAACGGGCGGATCGCACGGGCATCCTCGATGCGCGCGGCCACCTCGCGGCGCATGCCGCGCGCCAGGGACAGCCCCAGCCGGATGGCCGGATGCTCGCCCGCGCAGGGCTCCAGGCTGCTGTCCCAGCCGCTGATGGCGATATCGATGGGCCGCACCTCGATGCCATGGCGGCGCGCATCCTGCACCAGCTGGGACGGGCTGTAGAAGCCCATCGGCTGGCTGTTGAGCAAGGCGCAGGTGAAGGCGGCCGGCTCGTGGCACTTGAGCCATGAGCTGGCGTAGGCCAGCAGCGCGAAGCTGGCCGCGTGCGACTCGGGAAAGCCGTATTCGCCAAAGCCCTGGATCTGGCTGAAGATCGATTCGGCGAATTCCAACTGGTAGCCCCGGTCCAGCATGCCTTGCACGATGCGCTGGTAATACTTGTCCAGCCCGCCCTTGCGCTTCCACGCGGCCATCACGCGGCGCAACTGGTCCGCCTCCCCCGGCGTGAAGCCGGCGGCCAGCATGGCCACCTGCATCACCTGCTCCTGGAAAATCGGCACGCCCAAGGTCCGTTCCAGCGCGATTTTCAGTTCCGGCTTGGGATACACGGCCTCTTCCAGCCCTTGCCGGCGGCGCAGGTAGGGATGCACCATGCCGCCCTGGATCGGGCCCGGGCGCACCACCGCCACTTCGATGACCAAGTCGTAGAAGGTGCGCGGGCGCAGGCGCGGCAGCATGGTCATCTGGGCGCGCGACTCGATCTGGAACACGCCGATGGTGTCGGCCGCGCAGATCATGTCGTAGGTGGCCGGGTCTTCGGCGGGAATGTCCTGCATGGTAAAGACCGTGCCGCGCTGCTCGCTCACCAGGTCCAGCGTGCGCCGCAGCGCCGACAGCATGCCCAGCGCCAGCACGTCGACTTTCAACAGGCCCAGTTCTTCCAGGTCGTCCTTGTCCCACTGGATGACGGTGCGGTCGGCCATGGTGGCGTTTTCCACCGGCACCAGGCGCGACAGCTTGCCGGCCGCGATGACGAAGCCGCCCGGGTGCTGCGACAGGTGGCGCGGAAAACCCAGCAGGCGTGCGGCCAGGCTGGACCATTGCTGGGCCAGCGGCGAATCCGGATCGAGCCCGCATTCGGCCAGGCGGTTGACCAGGTCATCCTTGCTGTCGAACCAGTGGTGCGACTTGGCGACCTTTTCCACGATGGCCAGGTCGATGCCCAGCGCCTTGCCACTGTCGCGCAGCGCGCTCTTGGGCCGGTAGCTGATCACCACCGCCGCCAGCGCGGCGCGGTCGCGCCCGTACTTGCCGTAGATGTACTGGATCACCTCTTCGCGGCGCTGGTGCTCGAAATCGACGTCGATGTCGGGCGGCTCGTTGCGCTCTTTTGAAATGAAGCGCTCGAACAGCAGGTTGGCGCGGGCCGGATCGACTTCCGTCACGCCCAGGCAATAGCAGACCGCCGAGTTGGCGGCCGACCCGCGCCCCTGGCACAGGATGCCCACCGAGCGGGCAAAGCGCACGATGTCATACACGGTGAGGAAGTAAGGCTCGTAGCGCAGCTCGCCAATCAATTCCAGCTCGTACTCGATCTGGGCCTGCACCTTGGCGGGAATCCCGTCCGGAAAGCGGTGGTGCGCGCCGATATAGGTTTCCTTGCGCAGGTAGCTGGCCGCCGTCTCGCCGGCCGGCACCAGCTCGTCCGGATATTCATAGCGCAGTTCGTCCAGCGAAAACGTGCACAGGCGGGCGATGCGCAGGGTTTCGGCCAGCGCTTCGGGCGGATAGATATTGGCCAGGCGCAGGCGCGCGCGCAGGTGCTGCTCGGCGTTCTGCGCCAGCTGGTAGCCGCATTCGGCCACCGGCGTATTCAGGCGGATCGCGCACAGGGTGTCCTGCATGGGTTTGCGCGACCGCACGTGCATGCACACGTGGCCGACCGCCACCACCGGCATGCCGTGCTGGGCCGCCACCTCTTCCACCGTCAGACGATGGGCGTCGTCGAAGGCGCGGTGCAGCAGGTTCAGGCCGAGCCAGACCCGCCCGGGAAAGGTGGCGTTCATCCATGCAGCCTGGCGGTGCAGCCGGTCGACGTCGGCCGCATCGTGGCCGGGATAGGCCGGCAGCAGGATGGTCAGGCAATCCGGCAAGCCCTTCAGGTGGCTGAACTCGGGCTTGGGGGCGGCCATGTCGGCCGGGTTGAGCAGGTAGGTGCCCTTCCCGCTGCGCGTGCGCGCCAAGGTGATCAGTTCGGACAGGTTGCCGTAGCCGTTGCGGTTTTGCGCCAGCACGATCAGCGACAGGGCCGGACTGCCGTCCGGATTATGCACATGAAAATGCGCGCCGATGATCAATGGCAGGCCCAGTTTTTTCGTCTCGCCATGGGCGCGCACCACCCCGGCCAGCGAACATTCATCCGTGATTGCCAGCGCCGAATAACCCAGCTGCACGGCCCGCGCCACCAGTTCCTGCGCGTGCGAGGCCCCGTGCAGGAAGGTGAAATTCGACAAGCAGAACAGCTCCGCGTAGTCGGGCAGGCTCTGGGTGGGAACGGTGGACATGGCAAACAATCACAATCGGGTGGCAAAAACCTGCAGCGCGGCAATACTACTGTATAAAAACACAGTATAACCTGTGCCGGGAGCGAGCCCAAGCGTGAATTTGTTTCCGTGCGGAAGTTCGAAAAAGCTGGCAAAAAGGCAAATGGATGAGGTAACCTCGCGTCATATCCGCCGTCCAGTAACCGCAGGTGGAATGAACGAATGAGCCAAACGAACCGGATGAACGACGATCTTTCGACAGCCAGCCTGTGGGTGCAGATCGCCATTGCCGCCGTGAGCGGAGGGGTTGCTTACCTGGTGATTGCCGGCGTGGTTCACGCCCTCTTCGCCCGGGGCAGCGATGCGGACCGGCTGGGCCAGTACGTGGCCATTGCCGCCGGCCTGCTGGTGTTCGGCCTGGTGCTCTACAGGATCAGGCACGGATCCTGGCCGCGCGAATCTCTCGATGAGTTGCTGGACATTGACTTGGACGACTGAGCTGAACAAGCGGTCGATTTGCATTCTGTTCCGCAACTTCGCCCGTTCATCGCAGACCCGGCATTGCGAACGTGGCAAGGTGCTACTGTCCCACAGCACGCACTCGACCGGGTGCGTACCTTCTCCCAGGCAGCCATGACTAGACCGATCCTCTCGACACTCTCAAGAACCCTTCTGGCGGCGATATGGGCTGCCTCGACCCACGCGAGCCACGCACACACCGCCGCGGCCGGGGACGCCTCGGCGGCCCAGGCGCCACCTGAGCCGGCCGAGATCCAGTCGGTTTCCGTCAGCGCGGTACGCGATCCTGAAATCAAGTCATACCGGGCCATGCTGGCCGGGCTGGACGCGTTCGACAAGCACCGCGCCCGCGCGCCTGCCGCGCCCGAACTGCGCTTCATGCTGTCGCCGCTGTCGAACAAACCCAGCACCGACTACGCCAACGTGAAGCTGACGATCCGTGGCGACACCGTATCGATTCCTGTCCCCATCGACGCGGACAACAGTTTTGTCCTGCCGCGCGACAAACAAGCCGACGCGGAAAAGGCGGATCTGGTGCTGGACCTGCGCAAGGGCCAGATCCGTGGCCGGCCGGAGGTGCGCACGCCGGGCGTGCCAGCCAACGCGCGCCGCCTGGGCGACCTGCGCCTGGAATGCGAAGTGCGCAGCGCGATTGCCAGGTCCGAGATGAATTTCGTGTTTCGCAGCGCCATTGCGACGGCCACCCTGGGCAGCGGACTGTGCGAATCGAAACGGATGAAGATGGGATTTTTCGCCGGCAAACCGATCAAGGCGCTGACGCTGGTGGCCGATACCCGGCGCGTGCCCCTGACGAGCTTTGCAGGCGCCCACTACTTCCCTCCGGTAGGGGATAAAAGCTGGCCGGATGATACCTTGCTCGAATTCGAATTCGAGCCACCCGCCAGCTGACGCGACGATTCAGCAGCTGGCGATCAGCGGCTGGCAATCAGCGCCCACGCCGGCGCTTTCCGTGGCGCGGCGGCGGCCGCGAGCTTGAACACCTGCACCGCACGGCTCAGCTGCAAGGCTTGCTCCTGCAGCGATGCCGCCGCGCTGGCCGCCTGTTCGGTGACGGCGGCATTGCGGCGGGTGGAGTCGTCCATGTCGTTGACGCCCCGGCTCAGTTCTTCCAGGCTGGCGCTCTGCTCGGTGCTGGAGGTGCTGATCTGATGCACCAGCTGGGTCACCTGCTGGACCGAGGCCACGATCTCGTCCATCGTGCGACCGGCGTCCTGCACCATTGCCGAACCGTTGCCGACCTTGCCGACCGCGTCGCCGATCAGGTCCTTGATTTCCTTGGCCGCCGTGGCGCTGCGCTGGGCCAGGCTGCGCACTTCGCTGGCCACCACGGCAAAGCCGCGTCCATGTTCGCCCGCACGCGCCGACTCCACCGCCGCATTCAAGGCCAGGATGTTGGTCTGGAAGGCGATGCCGTCGATGACGCTGATGATGTCGGCGATCTTGCGCGCCGAGGTATTGATGTCGTCCATCGTCGCGACCACCTGGCGCACCGCCTGCCCGCCCTTCTGCGCCACGCTGGACGCGACGTTGGCCAGCTCGGTGGCATGCTGCGCCGTTTCCGCATTGCGCTGCACGGCCGAAGTCAGTTCGCTCATCGAGTGGGCCGCGTTGCCGAGATTGCTGGCCTGGTCTTCGGTGCGCGCCGACAGGTCGGCATTGCCGTCGGCGATGTCGCTCGACGCCACCTTGATTTCCTCGGCCGAATGCTGGATGTCGGCGACGATGCTGCACAGGCGCGCGCGCATCTCGGCCAGGGCGCCCAGCAGGCTGCCCTGCTGGCCGGGCTGGGTATCGATGGCGATCGACAGGTCGCCGCCCGCCACCGCACGCGCGATGGTGCGCGCATATTCGGGTTCGCCGCCCAGCTGGCGCCAGATCGCGCGCACCACGAACAGCGACACGGCCACCAGCGCCACCATGATGATGGCGGCCACCACCACGCTGGTCACCAGCGACATGCGCACGCCGTCGGCGCTGGCGATGATGCCGGCCTTGAAGCGCGCCTTGCTGCTGTTGACGGTCTGCTCGGTGGCCGCCGACAGGGCGCTCCAGGCCGACTGCATCTTCGGAATGGCTTCGCCCGGATCGCCCTCTTCCATCTCCAGCAGGATGCGGGTGGCGCGGCTGGCGTGCTGCTGGTACTGCCCCAGGCGCGCCAGCAGCAGCTGCGCATCCTTGTCCCGCCCCGGCAGTTTGCCGAACTCGCGCACCTTCGCGCCCATGGCGGCGAAGCGCTGCTCCACCGAAGCCAGGCGCGCCTTGTCGCCTTCGGCCACCGCATCGCGCAGGCTGTCGGCAATGCCCTGCGCTTCGCCGCGCAGTTCATTGGCCTGGCTGAGGGCGGGATAATCGATCTCGCCGGTCTGCTCGATGGTGCCCAGCGCATGCGTCGACAGGTAGCTCGATACCGCCAGGCCGATGACGAAGATGACGGCCGAGATGGCCGGCAGTGACAGGATGCTGGTTTTGACTTTCATGGATTGTTCCGCAAGGCGTATGGACGGGGCGGAAGGCCCCGCCCGTGCCGCCGGTTTACGTCGATTTACTTCAGTTCGACCAGGACCTTGACGCTGCCGTCGACCGCGCTCTTGTCGATGTAGCCGATGGTGTTGGGCGTCTTGGCCACGGCGGCCTTGACGCCGGCGTTGTCCCCCACCGCCTTGGGCGGCGTGATGGTGCCGGTGAAGATCTGCTTGGCCCAGTATGCCTTCATCTGCGCGCCCGACTTGCTCGCCACCTTGTTGTAGAACTCTTCGCGCGCGCTGGCGCCTTCGGCCTGGTCGACCGGGATCATCTTCCCGGCGCCCGGCAGAGTGGCGTTCTTGCCGAGGAAGACATCGCTGGCCTGGGCCGCCGTGATGGCGCCGGCCGGGCTGGACGCGGCCACGACGACGGCGATATCGCCGGCCATCGCTTGCGCCGACTGCGCCAGGGCGAACGCGAGGGCCGCCATCTTGAATGAAATACGCTGCATGGCTGCTTTCCTCAGAACGTGAAGTCGACGACGACGGAGGTCACGTTGGCGTGACCGCCCGGGCGGAACGCCGGCGTGAAGTTGGCCAGCGAACCGACGGCGTTCTCGCCCACGCTCAAGCGGTCGAATTGAACCTTCAGGTCGGCGTTCTGGCGGAAGTCCCAACGCAGGCCGGCGGCCAGGGTCTTCTGCGTGCCGGACGGCGCCCCTGGAATCATCGGCATTTCAACCTGCTTGCCGGCCGAGTACATGCCGTACGGCGTGAAAGCACCGGCGCGGTAGCCGCCGATGATGTAGTGCGAGCGCAGCTTTCCGCCCGGTGCGCTGGTCAGCTGGGCCGCCTCGCCCACCACGAACCAGTTGCCCGGATCGTAGGAGCCAGCCACCGAGATCGACGTGGAAGGCTGGTTATCACCCAGACGGCCGATCGCGGCCACTTGCGGAATCGGCACGGCCAGCAGCGGCAGCATGCTTTCCACCGTCACCTTGGTGCGCATGTAGGCGGCGCGCAGCATGACGTCGCCGAATTCCACGGCATTGACCACGCCCACGGTATCTTTCAGCTTGATGCGCGAGGTTTCGGTGGCCGGTGCGGCGGGCGGAATATCGAGGTCTTTTTTACCATACAGGACCGTTGTCGTATTGGTCACCTGGCCGAAATGAGCACGATAAGTAATATCGACGCCGTCATTACTGGAAATAATACTGTTCCGATAAGTTTCAACCGGCGCGCGCACGGTAGGCACCGTCAGGCCGACTTTACGTGAATTCGAATACATCAATGCCGGCAGGGCAATACGGCCCACGCGAATGCTGAAATCGTCATTGAATGCGTATTTCAGATTGGCCCATTCCACCGTCGGGGTCCATGAACCATCCGGACGCTGTTCCGAAATCAGCTGGACCACGGCGGACAAGCCATTGCCGATATTGGCGCTCAGTTGCGCGCCGATGCGGCTGTCCACGCTGTAGCTGATGCTGTCGGAGCGTCCGGCGCCCGTGGGCTGCTGTGCGCTGGCGGTGTAGTCGGCATTTTTTCCGACGAGTGGACTGCCCCGAGGGTACCGAAACCGCTGAACGCAAAGGTCGGGTTGTCGCTCGCCTGCGCCGCGGCCGACGCGATAACCATTGCAGCTGCTGCAATGGTGCTGAGTTTATATTGCATATTTGTCCTATTTACGCTGAAACATACTGCCGGGTGATCCATGGATATTTCAAACGAAATAACCCATCAATCGGAAATGCACACCATCGGCCAATATGGTCGGGCATATAAACTTATCGTCCATGCCATTTAACCGGGATTGACTGGTGCTCGGTTCCCTTATTGTAGAGTGCAGTGATCTCATATTTCCATACATCAACAGTGTTTCCGCATAAAAACAACATGTGACGATCTGTGAATGTCGGTTATTGCCGCAGCCAATACATGGCCGCCGCGTGGTAAAACCTTCAAGCAGGCTCAGCCTGATAACGCTATCATCGTGCGGCATATCGCCCATCACGAATCTAAAGCGGACGGGCCTGCCGTACGCGCGGATAATGGCGGGTTCACTCCACCCGCGTCACTGCAGCCCGCAAGGTGCAAGCTGCAGCGCGCACATCGTATTGACTGCCACATGATCAAAAAAAGCCTGGCGCCGCTGGCCCTTGGCGGCTTCGGTATCGGCATGACGGAATTCGTCATGATGGGCATCCTGCCCGACATCGCCACCGGCCTGCACATCACCATTCCCCAAGCGGGCTACCTGATTTCCGCCTACGCGGTCGGGGTGCTCGTAGGCGCCCCTACCCTGGTAGCGATGATGTCGCACCGGCCCCCGCGCAGTGTGCTGATCTGGTTCATGCTGATCTTCGCCGCCTTCAACGCCCTGTCAGCCTTCGCCCCCAACTTCCACACGCTGCTGGTGTGCCGCTTCCTGGCCGGGCTGCCGCACGGGGCCTTCTTCGGGGTCGGTGCGGTGGTCGCCACGCGCCTGGCCGACAAGGGCAAGGAGGCTGCCGCGCTGGCCAGCATGTTCACCGGGCTGACACTCGCCAATGTGCTGGGGGTGCCGGCCGGTACCTGGCTGGGGCACAACATGAGCTGGCGCTACGTGTTTTTGATCGTCGCCTGCATTGGTCTGGCGGCCGCCATCATGCTGCACAAGGTGGTGCCCTACTTCGACGCCACGCCGGGCGCCGGGCTGCGCCGCGACCTGAAGATCTTCCGCAAGCCGAGCCTGTGGCTGGCGCTCGGCATCACCTCGATCGGCACCGGCGGCTTCTTCGCCTGGCTCAGCTACATCGCGCCGCTACTCACCGACGTGACCCGCTTCCACGCCAACACCATCCCCCTGATCATGACGGCGGTGGGCGTAGGCATGACGGTGGGCGTGCACCTGGGCGGCAAGCTGGCCGACCGGATGGCGCCCCTGTCGGCCGTCATCATCCTGTTGATGACGATGGTGGGTTTGTTGAGCCTGAACGCCATGCTGGCGTCCTCGCAGGTGGCGATGGTGGTGCAGGCGCT
>JBKHWY010000058.1:0-14081 GCA_046566285.1 Gammaproteobacteria bacterium
CGAGGTGGTCGACGACCCACAGACCACCCTGACGGCCCTGGCCGGTGTCGTGGCCCCGGGTGGCCACCTGAGCATCGTCGCCGCCCAGCGCCTGGCCGTCGTGCTCGTGGAAGGTGGTGCGCAGCGCTTCGTGGCGGGCGACGATGCGGTCCAGCGCGGCGCGCAGGGCGGCCACATCGACCGCGCCGGACAGGCGGATGCCGCCGGAAATGTGATACGCCTGGCTGACGCCGTCCATTTTGCTGAGGAACCACAGCCGTTGCTGGGCGAACGACAGGGCCAGCGGACCGTCGCGTTCGGCGGGGACGATCGCGGGCAGGACCGTCTGGCCGGCACGGCCGAGCACGGCGGCGAAGCCGGCCAGGGTGGGATGGCTGAACAGCTCGGCCAGCGTCACTTCCCGGCGCAGCTGTTCGCGGATGCGCGAGAGCAGTTGCACGGCCAGCAGCGAGTGGCCGCCGAGCTCGAAGAAGTTGTCGTGGCGGCCGATGCGTTCGCGCTGCAGCACGCCGGACCACAGGGCGGCCAGCGCGGCTTCCAGTTCGCCCTCGGGCGCTTCATAACGCTGGCTGGCGTAGGCGTCGTCGGCCGGGGCGGGCAGGGCTTTGCGGTCCAGCTTGCCGTTCGGGGTCAGCGGCATGGCGGCCAGCTGCACGAAGGCGGCCGGCAGCATGTAGTCGGCCAGGTCGGCCGCCAGCGCGGCGCGCAGCGCTGCCGCGTCGGCCACTTCGCCCGGTTGCATGACCAGGTAGGCCACCAGGCGCTTGTCGCCACCACCGGCCTCACGCGCCACCACCACCGCTTCGCGCACCGTGGCCAGGGCCGCCAGGCGCGCTTCGATCTCGCCCAGTTCGATGCGAAAGCCACGGATCTTGACCTGGAAGTCGTTGCGGCCCAGGTAGTCGATGCTGCCATCGGCGCGCCAACGCGCCAAATCGCCGGTCTTGTAGATGCGTTCCCCGGGCTGGGCGCAGAACGGGTCGGACAGGAAGCGTTCGGCGGTCAGCTCGGGGCGATTCAGGTAGCCGCGCGCCACCCCGGCGCCGCCGATGTGCAGTTCGCCCGCCACCCCCACCGGCACCGGCTGCAGGTGGTCGTCGAGGATGTACACGCGGGTATTGTCGAGCGGGCGGCCCAGCACGGGACGCGGCCCGGCCAGGTGAATATTGCACAGGATGCTGTCCACGGTGGTCTCGGTGGGACCGTAGACGTTGAAGATCGCGCTTTCCGTGTGCTCTTGCAGCGTCGCCCATAAGGCGGGGTCGATGGCGTCGCCGCCCACCAGCAGGTAAGCCGGCAGCTGCAACCCCGGATGGGACGACAGCAGCAGCGCCAGCTGCGCCGGCGTGATGTCCAGCGCGTCGAGCTGCCACGCGCCGAGCGCGGCGGCCAGGGCGTCCATGTCCAGCCGCACGTCGGCTGGCAGCACATGCAGGGTGGCGCCATAGTTGAGCATCAGCAGTTGCTGGAGCGAGGCATCGAAGGCGATCGACGCGTTCAGGCCCACCCGCTTGCCGGCCAGCGAGGTGGGGTTGCCGTACACCTGACGCAGCAGGCTGGCGGCCAGGTTGCTGGCGCTGCGGTGTTCGACGGCGATGCCTTTCGGTTTGCCGGTCGAGCCCGACGTGTAGATCACATAGGCCAGCTGCGACGGATCGTGGCCGGCGCCGTCCGCATCGCCGAGCGGATGGCTGGGGGCGCTGCGCCACGGGGCGGCCGGGGCGTCCAGGTCGATGCGCGCCAGGCCGGGAGCGAGCGGCGCCAGCAGGGCGGCCGTGGGCGCATGGGTGATCAGGGCCACCGGCGCGCTGTCGGCCAGCATGCCGGCCAGGCGTTCCTGCGGATAGGCCGGGTCGAGCGGCAGATAGGCGGCGCCCGCCTTCAGGGTGGCCAGCAGGGCGACCACCATCTCGATCCCGCGTTCCAGACAGAGGGCGACCAGGGTGTCGCGCCCGGCGCCGCTGGCGCGCAGGTGGCGGGCCAGCTGGTTGGTCTGGGCATCCAGCTCGGCATAGCTCAGCTGGCGGGCGCCGCAGACCACGGCCACGGCCTCCGGCGTGCGCGCCGCCTGGCGTTCGAACAGTTCATGAATGCAGTCGTCGTGCGGCGCAGGCGTCTGCACGCCCTGCCAGTCGAGCAGGATCTGGCGGCGCTCGGCGGCGTCCAGCAGCGGGAGGGTGGCCAGCAGGGCGTCTCCATCCTCGGCCATGGCAGCCAGCAGGGTGCCGAAGTGGCGGACGTGGCGGGCGATACTGGCGGCGTCGTGGCGTGCGCCGTCATAACTCAGTTCGCCGCTGATGCGTCCGTCGGCTTCGCTCAGGCTGAGCACCAGCTCGCAGGCGGGATCGGCATTCGGCACGCCATGCCAGCGGAACAGGGTCTGGGTGGCGGGGGCGCCATGCAGATGGGGCGCCGCTTCGGCATGCAGGCGGCGGCCTTGCGCCAGCAGCTGCGCCACTGTGTCGGCCGACGCGAATCGGAACCGCAGCGGGCCGACCAGCAGCTCGTCCTGGCCGGACAGGCGCGCCAGCAGCGCCGCCCAGCCGCACAGGAGCGTCACCTCCAGGCTGGCGCCATGGCGCCGGCCCAGTGCGGCCAAGGCTGCGCCGAGGCCGGCCTCCAGCGTGACCGGATGGGACGCGCGCGCCTGCCCCGGCACCTGCACCTGCACTGGCTCGGCCGGCAGCGCAAGCGCTTCAGGCCAGCTGGCCAGCTGGCGTTGCCAGTACCAGGCCGCGATGCGTTGCCGGTTGTCCGCACGGGCGAACAGGCGTTCGGGGGCCGGATCGCCGTCCGCGCCGATGAACAGCTCGTCGAGGGCACGCGTCGGCGCATCCAGGCACTGCCCCAGCAAGACCTGGAAGCTGCGCGCCATGGTCTCGATGGTGGCACGCTCGAACAGGGCGGTGGCGTAGCTGAAGGTCAGGGTGACCGGGGCTGCGCCAGCGTGACGCGCGTCGCCCTGGGCGCCGCCGCCGACGCTGCCGATACTCAGCAACAAATCCATCTTGGCGCTGGGGTTGTTCAGGCGGATGGGATCGAGCCGCACGCCCGGCATGCGCAAGGCCTGCGGGTCGGCCACCTGGATGTCGAGCATGCAGTCGAAGATCGGGTTGCGCGCGGCATCCTGGTGGGCGCCCAGGCGCCGGGCCAGTTCCTCGAACTGGACATGCTGATGGTCCTGGGCTTCCAGGCAGGTCGCGCGCACGCGCTGCACGAACTCCTCGAAGGCCATGCCGCCGTGCGGGCGGCAGCGGATCGGCATGCTGCCGACGAACATGCCGACGGTCTCCTGCAGGTCGCGGTGCAGGCGGCCCGCGAACGGCGAGCCGATCACCACGTCGCGCTGGCCGCTCAACTTCGACAGCAGCAGGGAGAACACGGCCAGGTAGGCCATATGCGCGGTGATCTTGTGGCGCTTGCAGAACGCGTCGATGCGGGCCTGCTCGCCTTGCGGCAGGGTCCATACCAGCTCGTCGCCGGCAAACGAGGGGACCGGCGCGCGTGCGCGGTCGGTGAACAGATCCAGGCGCGGCGCCCCCTGCAGCTGCCCGAGCCAGTAGTCCAGGTCGGGCCCCTGCCGCGGATGGCCGGGCCACCAGCTGCTGAAATCCTTGAACTGGAGCGGGGCGGGGCGCAAGGGCTGGCCCAGGAACAGCTGGGTCAGTTCGCCGCTGACGATATTGAGCGACATGCCGTCGCAGATAATGTGGTGGAAGTCCAGCAGCAGCAGGCCGCGGGCGCAGTCCCCGCCGGAACGTACCACCCGCGCCCTGAACGGCAGGTCGCGGCGCAGGTCGAACGGACGCACGAAGCGGCCCACGCAAGCGCGCACGTCGGTGTCGGCCTGGTCCTCGACCTCCAGCGTGAAATCATCGGCCGTGCCGATGCGCTGCTTCAGCACGCCATCGACCAGGCAGAAGGTGGTGCGCAAGGCTTCATGGCGCTCGACCAGGCAAGTCAAGTGACGGCGCAGGGCATCGAGGTCGATGGCGCCCTCGAAGGCATAGGCCAGCGGCACGTTGTAGGCGATGCCGGGCTCACTGGTCAATTCCTGGAGGAAGAACAGGCGCTGCTGCGCCGACGAGGCCTCGTAGTAGGGCTGTGCGGGCGCGCGCGCAATGGGCGCAATGGGGGCTTCGGCGCCGGCGGCGCCGGCCAGGTCGATCTGCGCGGCCAGTTCCGCCAGGGTGCTGTGGTTGAACAGCGTTTCGAGCAGGACGGTCTTGTCGAAGGTTTTCTTGATGTCCAGCGCCATTTCGATGGCCAGCAGCGAGTGCCCGCCCAGCTCGAAAAAGTCGTGCGCGCGTCCGATCGCCTGCACGGTCGGGAAGAAGCGCGCCCAGATGCGCGCCAGCGCGGTCTCGGTGGGGCCTTCCGGCGCCACATAGGTGATCGACGGCGCGCAGCGGTCCATATGCGCGGCCAGGGCGCGCCGATCGAGCTTGCCGTTGGAGGTCAGCGGGATTTCATCGATTGCCACGATATGGGTGGGGATCATGTAGCCGGGCAGGAAATCGGCCAGCGCGCGTTTCAGGCCGGCGGCGGTCTCCTCGTTCATGTCCAGGCCCTGCACCACGGCGCACAGGTATTTGTCGCCGTGCGCATCGAGCTTGTCGAACACCGCCGCCGCGCGCGCGCCACTGGTCTTGATGAGGCAATTCTCGATTTCGCCGCATTCGATGCGAAAGCCGCGGATCTTGACCTGCTGGTCGTTGCGGCCCAGGTATTCGAGTTCGCCGGCGGCGGTCCATTTGGCCAGGTCGCCCGAGCGGTACAGCCGGCGCCCGGGCACGAAGGGGTCGTCCAGGAAGCGCTCGGCGTTCAATTGCGGCCGGTTCAGGTAGCCGCGCGCCACGCCCCAGCCGCCCACGTAGATCTCGCCGATCACCCCGGGCGCGCACAGCTTCATGTCCTTGTCGAGCAGGTAGATGTACAGGCTGTCGAGCGCGACCCCGATGTTCGAGCACTGGCCGTTGGCGATGTCCGCATCGCTCAGGTTCTTGTAGGTGGTATGCACGGTCGTTTCGGTGATGCCGTACATGTTGATCAATTCGGTGGCGGGATACTTCGCCCGCCAGCCGGCCAGACGGCCCGGCAGCAGGGCTTCACCGGCGAAATTCACCCAGCGGATCGGCAGGCACGCTTCCTGGGCCGCATCGACCTCGGCAAACCGGTAGAAGGCCGACGGAGTCTGGTTCAGCACCGTGACCTGCTGCTCCTGCAGCAGGCGCCAGAATGCCGAGGTGTCGCGCGTGGTCTTCTTGGGAACGATCACCAGGGTGCAGCCGTGCAGCAAGGAGGCGAAGATCTCCCAGACCGACACGTCGAAGGCGTAGGAATGGAACAGGGCCCAGCGGTCCTCGGGCGCGAAATGCAGCTTGCTGTTGCCCTTCAACAGCGCGAGCAGGCAGCGGTGCTCCACCATCACGCCTTTCGGCAGGCCGGTGGTGCCTGAGGTATAGATCAGGTACATCAGGTCCGCGGCGGCATTCACCGGCGCGAGCCGGTGCTCGCCGTCCAGGTAGGGCGCGATATCCTCGATCAGCCGCACCGGCAGCGCGGCCAGCAGGGCGGCCTTGGCGGTCACCACCTCGGGCTGGCTGATCAGCAGTTTCGGTGCGCAATCCTCGATCGCGAAGCGCACCCGGTCGTCCGGATAATCCGGGTCGATGGGCACATAGGCCGCGCCGGCCTTGATGACGGCCAGGATCGCCACGATCATCTCGAACGAGCGCTCCAGCATCAGCGCGACGAAATCGTTGCGTCCCACGCCGGCCTGGCGCAGGTGCCAGGCCAGGTTGTCGACCCGGCGCGCCAGTTCCCCATAGCTGAGCGATTGATCGCCCAGCACCAGGGCCGGCTTGCCGGCGTGGCGCGCCGCGCTGGCGTCGAACAGCGCCGGTATCGATGCCATGCCGGTTTCCTCGAGCGGAGAGCACCAGTGGATCAGGCTTTGTTCCTGGGCCCGGCTCAGCAGCGACAGGTCGCCGATGCGGGCGCTTGGTGCGGCCAGCAGGTTGGCCACCAGTTGCAGCAGCTGGTCGCGAAATTGCAGCACGGTGGGGCGGCTGAACAGGGCGGTCGCGTAGTCCAGCTTGAAGACGATTTCCTCACCGCGCTCGACGGCTTCCAGCGACAGGTCGAATTGCGAGCGCTGGCGGTCGAAGGCATGCGGAGTGAAGCCCATGCCGGTATCGTCGAACATGTCCAGGTTCTTCACCTGCAGCACGAACAGGGTGTCGAACAGGGGATTGCGCGAGGCGTTGCGCTTGATGCCCAGCTTTTCCACGATGGTGGAAATGTCGCAGTGGGCGTGTTCCAGGCAGCCCAGCACCGCGCCTTTCACGGCCTGCAGGAAGTCGGCGAAGTTCAGGTCGGAACGGGGCCGGGTGATGATGGGCAGGGTGTTGACGAACATGCCGGGTAGCTGCTGCATGTCCGGCAGCGGCCGTCCGGTGACCGGGGTGGCGATGAACACCTCGTCCTGGCGCGCGAGCTTGGCCAGGAAGATCGCATACACGGACAGCAGTCCGGTGAAGAGCGTTACGGTGTGGGCGCGAAACAGGGCCCGCAGGGGGGCTGAGTGCGCGCCCAGGGAAAATTCCACCGTCGAACCGAGAAAGTCCTTGCGTTCGGGACGGTCGAAGTCCAGCGGCAGGTCGAGTACGGGAACCGGACCGGACAAGGCGTCGAGCCAGTACTGTTGCTGCTTGCGGAAGTGCGGCGTGGACATCCAGCGCGCGCTCCAGTCGACATGGTCCAGGTACTGGAACCGGGGCTCGGGCAGCTGGCGGCCCTGGCACAGCTGCGCCAGCTCGGTGTTGATGATCCCCGCAGAGAAGCCGTCGCCGATGATGTGGTGGCTGTCGAACACCAGGTAGTTGGCCTGCGGCGTATTGACCAGCGCGCAGCGCAGCTGGCAGGGAACGGCCAGGTTGAAGGGGCGGATGAAGTCCTTGAGCCAGGCGTCGAACTGCTCCGTCTCCAGCGCCACGTGATCGATCTCGAACGGTACGGCGGCGTGCACCTCCTGGTAGATTTCGCCATCCTCGAGACTGAAGACGAATGCGGTACGCAGGATCTCGTGGCGCCGGATCACGGTGCGGATCGCGTCCTGCACCTGCTGGGGTTCCAGCACGCCGTCGAAGCGCAGCACCTCCGGCAAATTGTAGGCAATATCCTTCGGCCCGCCCATCTGGCTGAGCACGTACACGCGCTTCTGGGCCAGCGACAGCGGGCCCCGCGTGGCCCCGCTGCGCTTGAGGACGGGAAACGCAAGCCCAGCGTCGGGCTGGGTCTTGCTGTTCGATTGTTTTTTCTGGAGGATCTTGCGAATCAATTCACTCTTGCCGGCACTCAATTTACTACTCCCACATACGGTTTAATGGTCACAACGGCGTGGACAGGCGATGGCGCATCGCCTGTCCACGCTCAAAGGCAAGACTGCGGCGTGCCGCCGCGCTCCTTCTACTCCATGACGCTCGCTTCGAGCGCCGCACCGGCCGGCTGTTCCGCATCGGCCAGGTCTTCCTCGGTCACCTCGTCGATCAGGGCGACGATCTGGGCCAGGATGCGGGCGGCCAGCGTTTCAATGCTGGGTCCGCTCAACAGGTCGATCAGGGGAATCTCGACCCCCAGCTGGCTGCGCAGCGTCATCGAGATTTCCGCCGCCACCAGCGAATCGACGCCCAGATCGATAATGCTGGCGTGCACGTTGATGGCCTCCGGCGACATCTTGAACACCTGGGCGAAGCGCGCGGCCAGTTCGCCCTGCATGTACGCCTTGCGCTCCTCGGGGCCGATATCGATGATCTGCTCGAGGATCTCGATCAGCTTGGAGCGATCTTCGCCATCGCTGTCCTGGTCCCGGAAGGCGCGATAGAAGCCGGATTTGGCCAGGGCCGGATTGGAGCGCGCCCACTGGGCCCAGTCCATGCGGAACACGCCGGCCTGGCTGACGTCCTCATTGAGCACGGTCTCCATGGCCGCCATCGCCTGCGCGTTGCTGACGCCATGGATGCCGGCCATCTCCAGCACCTTGGTCAGGGCAGCATCCTGGGCCAGCACGCCGGTGTCGCTGAGCACGCCCCAGTTGATGGTGCGGGCGCGCACGCCGCGGCTGCCCAGGTAGTGGGCGAAGCCGTCCAGGAAGCTGTTGGCCGCCACATAGTTGGCCTGTCCCGAATTGCCGATCAGGGAAGAAATCGACGAGAACATCAGGAAGAAGTCCAGCCCCGCGCCGTCCAGCCCCGCGCCGTCCAGCCCCGCGCCGTCCAGCGCCTGGTGCAGGTTGATCGCGCCCTGGACTTTCGGCGTCAACACCTTGCCAAAGCGCGCCGGCGTCATCTGCGCCATGAAGCCGTCGTCCAGCACCATCGCGCTGTGGATGACGCCGCGCACGGGCGGCATGGTGTGCGCGACGATGGCCAGTTCCTCCTGCATGCGCTGGCGGTCGGCGATGTCGAGCGCGCCCACCCTGACGGTGACGCCCAGCGCGCGCATCTCCTCCACGGCGGCGGCGGCGTGGGCGTCCTGCACACCGCTCCTGCTCATCAACACCAGATGGCGCGCGCCTTTGCCGACCAGCCAGCGCGCGCACTGCAGGCCGAAGCCGCGCGTGCCGCCGGTGACCACGTAGGTGGCATCGGCGGGCAGGGCGTCCGGGGCCGCCGCGCGCGGCAGGGGAACGCTCTCGTGCTTCATCTTGATGCGCACCGCGCTGGCGGTGCCGTCCTTCAGCTCGGCGCAGGCGGCGTCCAGGTCCTTGAAACGGTAGGCCGGCACGCTCGGCAGCGCCAGCGTGCCCGCCGCCAGGTCGTCCAGCACGCCCGCGAGGCACTCCCGCATCATGGGGAAATGATCGCGGTACAGCAGGTCGATATCGATCACCTGGTAGCTGGCGTTGGCGGGCACCGCCACCTTCGCGTGATCGCGCTCGACCTGGGCCGAGCGGAAATCGAGCAGCATGCCGAAGGGCTTGAGCATGCCCAGTTCGCCCAGGTCTTGCCAACCCTGGTTGAGGAACACGTCGATGCCCTTGGCCATGGCCGATACCTGGTGGGTCCAGGCGCCGTCGGCGCCGGCCAGGTAGCTGAGGCCCGTCACCCGGCTGGCCTCGGCCTCGGCGGCCGGCGAGGCCTCCTCGTCGACGAAAATCGTGTGGATGCCGTGTTTCTCGGCGTCCGACACCACGGTCTGGACGAAGGCGCCCCAGCGCCCCTTGACCAGCAGCGTCGCCGCGCGTGCCGGCGCCAGCAGCCTGAAGGCGTAGCGGGCCCGCACGACTTCGTACAGATCCGGCAGCACGGCGTGATGCAGCGGCTCGGGGAGCGGCAGCACGTGGCTGGCGGGCACGCTGGCGTAGTTCGTGATCCCGTGCGGATACAGCGACACCACCGGCTGGCCGGGCGCGAACTGCACCACGCCGGCGCCCTGCTGGGCGATGGCGCCGACGCACTGCATGCCGGCCTGGTACTGGAAGTAGTGGCGCGCCGGATCGTCCGGATAGAGCGCCATCTGATGGTTCAGGTAGTCCCAGCGCGACAGGGTCATGTAGTCGACTTCGATCTCGACCGCCTGGTCGTCCGGCACGCCGGCGTCCAGCATCCGGGCGCGCGCCTCGAACGGCGGCGTGGCGGCGCCCGGCGCGCCCAGGTTGTCGGCCACGACACGCTGTCCGGGCTGCGATTCGACCATCCCCTGCGTCTGCACCTGCGCCTCGGCCACGCGCCTGACCAGGCCGTGGTGATAGAGTTCGCCGCCGCGCAGGGCCAGTTCGTGCACGCCGGCGGCGCCGCACAGGATGGCGTCGTGGAACAGCGCCAGTTCAGTGTCGTCGGCGCGTCCGAAGTCCACCAGGGTGCAGCGCACGTTGGGGTATTCGGTGTTCACCGTGCGCGCCAGCCCGGCCAGCACCGCCTGGGCCACGCCGGTGACGGCGTCGCTGTCCTGCACCTTGCAGGCGTCGCGCGAGCACAGCAGCAGTTCCAGCGGGCGCTCGGGGCTGTGCGGCACAGCTTGCAACAGCTCGGCCAGACGGGTGCATTGGGCCAGCGCCTGGTCGAGCGCCTGCTCCAGCGGCGCGATGGCCGGCGGCAGCCAGACCAGGGTGTCCACCTGGCGCTCGCGCAACAGCTGTTCAAGCTGCGCGCCCGACCAGGCCTGGGTGTCGAAGTGGATGACCTGGTTGTCCTCGGCCAGGCGGCGTTCCAGCCAGGCCGGGGCAGGCCCCTCGGACAACAGGGCGAACACCTCGCCGCGGCGCGCGCGGACGCCCGCTTCAGGGACGAGGCGCTCCCAGCGGGCGTGGTACAGGGCCGCATCCTGCTGCTCGCCGGATGCGCCCATCGGGGCCAGGGCCTGGCAGGTGACGCCCTTGACTTCCAGTACGGGGTCGTCGTTCTCGTCGAACAGCATGAAGTCGGCCTTCAGGCACTTCTCCGACATCCACAACAGCCGCCCCAGGACCTTGCAGCGCGCGCTGATCTTGCCGTGCACGCTGAGCCGGTCGATCGTGACCGGGATGAAGGGCACGCCGTATTTTCCGCCGAACACGAACAGGGTCTGGAACACACTGTCGAGCACCGGCGGGGGCACGATGTAGTGCGCGTCGGCCGCGCCGGTCAGGGTGTTGTCGATCTCGGCGTAGACGATACTGTCCTTGCTCATCAGCGTACGGATGGGCTGGAAGCAGGGGCCGTATTGCAGGCCGCTGGTGGCGATGGTGCGGTAGAACGCGCCGATGTCGTGGGCGCCGAAGTCCTCGAGCACGTGGTCGAGGATATCCAGGCTGCTGTCGAGGGGCGGCAGCGGCACGAAGCGGCCGCGCGCGTGGAAGGCCCACACCTCGGCGCGCGCGGTGGTGGTGCTGTGGATGGTGAACGAACGCTCGTCCGGATCGTAGCTCGAGATGATGCGCTTTTCTTCCTCGTCCATCTCGTCGGCCAGCGCCAGGATGCGCTCGAACGACAAGTCCTTCAGTCCGCCGGTGCGCTGCCCGGTGAACTTTTCATTGAGGGCCAGCGCGGCTTCCACATAGAAGGCGCCCGGCACCACGGTCTTGCCGCCGATGCGGTGATCCTTCATGTAGGGGAACAAGGCGTCGCCCAATTCCACCTCCCAGCTCGGCTGGGGAAGCTGCAGGTTGCGGTAGAGGATGGGGTGTCCCGCCTCGCCGAACTTATCCTGCAAAAATTTGGGCGATACGTTCTCGCACACCTGCTTCTGCCATGGGTAGACCGGCATCGGGAAATGGAGGTCGGGACCGCGCTGCATGTCGGCCCAATTGAGCTGGTAGCCCTGGGCGTACAGCATGCCCAGGGAGTTGAACAGGGTGGCTTGCTCGGCGCTTTTACGGTTCAGGCTGGTGTACACCTGGCCGCCCATGCCCTGTTCGGCGAGGATCTCCTTGACGGAGTTGGCCAGCACCGGGTGCGGGCCGACTTCCAGATAGCTGCCGAAGCCTTCGGCGCACAGCGTGCCGATGGTCTTTGCGAACTGCACGGTTTCCCTGACGTTGCTCCACCAGTAGGCGGCGTCGAAGTCCGTGGGGCGCGCGCGCTGGCCGGTGACGGTGGAATAGCAGGGGATGGCCGCGGGCTTGGGCGCCAGGCTGCGCAGGCAGGCTTGCAGTTCGTGCTCGATCGGCCCCATCAGCGGGCTGTGGTAAGGCACTTCCACCTGCAGCGCGCGGTTGAAGATCTGTTCCTGTTCGAAGCGCTGGGCCAGGGCTTGCAGCGAGGGCGCATGGCCGGCCAGGGTGACGGCGTGCGGCGAATTGACGGCCGCCACCGATACTTGCCCGGCATGCTGTTCCAGGTAGGGCTGCACGTCCCGCTCGGACAAGCCGACCGCGAGCATGCCGCCGGTGCCCGCCAGCGTGCCTTGCAGGCGGCTGCGGTGGTAACTCACCAGCAAGGCTTCTTCCAGGCTCAGGATGCCCGAGACATAGGCCGCGGTGACTTCGCCGACACTGTGGCCGAGCACCGCGCTCGGGGTGATGCCCCATGAGCGCCACAGTTCGGTCAGCGCGGCCTGGACGGCGAAGTTGCAGGGTTGCGCCACCTCGGTTTTCGCCACCCGCGAATCGTGTTCGCCACGCTGCATTTCTTCCAGCAGCGACCAGCCGGAGATCTTCTGGAAGATTGCGTCGTACTGTTCGATGTGTTGCCGGAACAGGGGTTCCTTTGCCAGCAATTCCTGGCCCATTCCCCACCATTGCGGTCCCATGCCCGAATACACGAACACCAGCCGGTCCGCGCCCCGGGGGTTGTCGATGTGGGCGATGCCGGCGGCCGGGATGTCGCGGGCGAAGCAGTCCAGCCGGTCGAGCAGCTCGGCCTGGCTGGACGCGTGGATCAGCGCCCGCCGTTCATAGTGGTTGCGCTTGACCGAGACCCGCCGCAGGAAGGGGCGCAGGCCGACGCTGCCCGCCTCAATGAAAGTTTTGTACTGCAGCGCCAGCGCTTTCAGCGCTTCCTTGCTGCCGGCCGACAGCGGCAGCAGCAGCGGGGCGGCATCGGCTGCGGGTTCCGGGGCGACGGCCGGCGTAGCGACGCCCGGCGCAGCGACCATCGGCGTGGCGACGCCCGGCGCTTCGCTCAGGATCACGTGGGCATTGGTGCCGCCGTACCCGAACGCATTGATGCCGGCGTATTTGGTCTTGCCGCTGCGCGGCCAGTCCAGCATCTCGGTCGGCACCTTCAGGCACATGCTGTCGAAGGGGATGTCCGGATTGGGCGTCTCGAAGTGCAGGTTGGCGGGAATGCGCCCGTGCCGCAGGCACAGCGCGGCCTTGATCAGTCCGGACACGCCGGCCGCCGCTTCCAGGTGGCCGATATTGGTCTTGACCGAGCCGATGCACAGCTTGTCGGCGCGATCCTGGCCGAACACCTGGTGCAGCGCGGAGGTCTCGGCCTTGTCACCGGCCTGGGTACCGGTACCGTGGGCTTCCACATAATCGATGTCGGCCGGCCTCAGCCCGGCTTTCTCCAGCACGCGTTCGATCAGCTCGGCCTGGGCGACCGGGTTGGGCAGGCTGATACCTTTGGTGGTGCCGTCCTGGTTGACGCCGGTCGACTCGATCACGGCGTAGATGTGGTCGCCGTCGCGGGTGGCCGCGTCCAGCGATTTCAGCAGCAGCATGGCCGCGCCCTCGCCGCGTGCATAGCCGTTCGCGCGCTTGTCCCAGGTAAAGCAGCGGCCATCCTTGGACAGCAGCTTGCCCTTGCACATTTCCATGAAGTGCTCGGGCTGGGTCATGATGTTGACGCCACCCACCAGCGCCGTTTCACAGTCGCCGGCCAGGATGCTCTCGACCGCATAGTGGGTCGCCACCAGGGACGATGAGCAGGCGGTATCGACCGTCAGGCTGGGGCCTTTCAGGTCGAAGATGTACGAAATCCGGTTCGACAGCATGGTCGCGGTGGAGCCGGTCACCGACTGGCTGATATACCAGTTGCGGTTGTAGATGCTGGCCGCTTCCACGCTTCCATCCATGCAGAAGCCGCCGATGAACACGCCCATGTTCGAGCGCATGTAATGGTCATCGGTCACGCCCGCATCCTGGAAAGTCTTGACTGCAACCTCCAGCAGCAGGCGCTGCTGGATATCCATGATCGACGCTTCCCGCGGCGAAATGCCGAAAAACAGCGGGTCGAATTCCGCGATGTTGCCTTTCAAGAAGCCACCGCGCGTCGCATACATCTTCCCCGGCTTGCCCGAGCCGTAAGGCGCATAGAAGCGCTTGATATCCCAGCGGTCGGCCGGGATGTCGCCGGTGGCGTCGGTTTGATCGGCGAGCAGCTGCCAGAACGAAGCTGGATCGACCGCTCCACCTGGCAAAGTCAGGCCGATGCCGATAATTGCGACACGGTCGCGTGATGGCTGCTGCTGCTTATTTTGCATATTGGAGATTCCTTTTCATTTCGCGGGCTTGACAAAAAATGAGCGCTTTTTCAGCAACGGTGATGAAAATGAATGGCAACGCACCTGCCAGATTTTCATTTCCCTTGAAGTACATGGCGATCGCCGGACAGAGCGCGTAGGCGCCCAGCAGAATCCGGGAATATCTATTTGTT
>JBKHWY010000059.1:0-14049 GCA_046566285.1 Gammaproteobacteria bacterium
CTCGATTTCGCCCGGGGCGCACCGCGCGTGACGATCCGGGTGCCGCGCCCCGGGGCGCTGCGCTACCAGCTGTCGCCGTCCCTGTACTCGCTCGGGCGCGCCTATGTGGAAGGAGAACTGGAAGTCGACGGCGGCGCCCAGGACATGATCGCCGTGGTCAATGCGCTGGCGGCCCGGGCCGGTCCGCCGGGCCGCCGCCGCAGCGTGCTGGGCTGGCTGCCGCGCCGCCATACGCGCGCCCTGGATGCGCGCGCCGTCCGCTACCACTACGATGTCTCCAACGCGTTCTACGCGGCCTGGCTGGACCCGGCCATGGTGTATTCCTGCGCCTACTTCGAGCATGGCGACGAGACGCTGGAAGGGGCCCAGCAGGCCAAGATCGACCACATCCTGCGCAAGATCGACCTGCGCCCGGGCCAGCGCCTGCTCGACATCGGCTGCGGCTGGGGCGCGCTGGCCATCCGCGCGGCGCAGCGCTTCGGTGCGCGCGTGGTGGGCGTCACGCTGTCCGAGGAGCAGGTGCGGCTGGCACGCGAGCGGGTCGCGCGCGCAGGCCTGCAAGACCAAATCGAGATCCGCCTGGAAGACTACCGCGACGTGCGCGGCAGCTTCGAGCGCATCACCAGCGTGGGCATGTTCGAGCACGTGGGCATGGCCCAGCTGCCGGCCTACTTCGCCAAGCTCAACCGGCTGCTGACCGACGATGGGGTGGCCATGAACCACGGCATCACCAGCACGGACGTGCACAGCCGCGAGGCGCCCTACGGCGGTGGCGAATTCATTGCCCGCTACGTGTTCCCGCACGGGGAACTGGCGCACCTGGGCACGGTGCTGCGTGCCATGCAGGAAGGCGGACTGGAAGCGCGCGACGTGGAAAACCTGCGCCGCCATTACCAGCGCACCTGCGAACTCTGGACCCAGAATTTCGAGGCCAATGCGGGAACCATCCGGCGCCTGACCGATGCGCGCCGTTTCCGCATCTGGCACGTGTACCTGGCCGGGTGCGCCTACGCATTCGCGCATGACTGGATCAGCCTGTACCAGATCGTGTGCGGCAAGGCCGGACGCGATCCCGGCGGCATTCCCTGGTCGCGCCGCTACATGTATGACGCGTATGGCGGGCAAGATTGTCCCGGTCTGGAGGCCGGGCCGCGCGCGCTTAACCGGTCGTGAAGCGCTCCGCGAAGGTTTTGCGGAACTTCATGACCTTGGGCGCCACCACGAAGGCACAATAGCCCTGCAGGGGATGCTGGCGGAAGTAGTTCTGGTGGTACTCCTCGGCCTTGTGCCACTCCTGCTGCGGCAGCACCTCGGTGACGATGGGTGCATCCCACACATGCGCCATCTCGTTGATGACCCGGCGCGCGATGGCATCCTGTTCCAGCGACGTGGTGAAGATCACCGAACGGTACTGGGTGCCCACATCGTTGCCCTGGCGGTTCAGGGTGGTGGGGTCGTGGATGGTGAAGAAGATTTCCAGCAGGTCGCGGTAGCTGATCACGGCCGGATCGAAGCTGAGCTTGACCACCTCGGCATGGCCCGTGGTTCCGCTGCACACTTTTTCGTAGGTCGGCTGCGGGTCTTCCCCGCCCATGTAGCCGGACTCGACTTTGACGACACCGCGGGTTTCCTGATACACGGCTTCCAGGCACCAAAAGCAGCCTCCGCCAAGGATCGCTTCCTGGGTTGCCGATGGGTTCGTCATTTCATACCTCTCGATGGGTCTTGGTGGGTGAGCTATACGCTTGGAATACAAACACGCTTCACTGTAACGCAAAGTGCGCCCGCATGCAGCGAGGCTTGGGCCCTGCCCGTCCGCAGTGTTTTGTCTGGGAGCACAAGGGACAGTGGAAGATCGGCAAATTTTGGCATAATGGTACAAATTGACAGGCTCAAGATGAACACTAGCTCCCCCCGCGCCACCGCACGCGATTTCGATGCGGCGCAATTTCGCAAGGCGTTGTCCCAGTTCGCCACCGGCGTCACGGTCATCACGACGCGCCTGGCCGACGGCAGCTTTCGTGGCCTGACGGCCAGCTCCTTCAATTCCGTGTCGCTGGAGCCGCCGCTGGTGCTGTGGAGCCTGGGCAATGCGGCGAACAGCCTGCCCATCTTTTCCGGCAACTCCCATTACGTCATCAACGTGCTGGGCGCCGAGCAGGCCCACCTGGCCCAGCGCTTCTCGCGCCGCACCGAGAACCCGTTCGCGGACATCGAGTACGAACTGTCGCGCACCGGCCAGCCGATCCTGAAAGGTGCGTCGGCCTGGTTCGAGTGCCACAACCGCAGCCGCTATCCGGAAGGCGACCACGTCATTTTTGTGGGTGAAGTCGAGCATTGCTCGGCGCAATCCCAGCCTTCGCTGGTATTTCATGCCGGCCAGTTTTCCAGCACGCAGACGCCTTAACTCCGCCCACGCGCCCCTGCAGCGCCCGAATTCAGCGTTACAATTCAACTACCGGCCAGCGGCTGCTACAAGCGGCGGCATGGCCCTGTTCGACCTTATCCAACCCAGAGACAGGACCCGTCATGAACCAATCCGCATCGCCCGCTACCCTCGCCGTCCCCCACTCGCCTCGCGCCCAGTTTCATTGGGACGACCCGCTGCTGCTGAACCAGCAGCTCTCCGACGAGGAACGAATGGTGCGCGATGCCGCCGCGGCCTACTGCCAGGACAAGCTGGCGCCGCGCATCCTGGATGCGTTTCGCCATGAAACCATGGACACGGCGATCTTCCGCGAGATGGGCGAACTGGGCCTGCTGGGACCGACGATTCCTGAACAGTACGGCGGCCCCGGCCTGAACTATGTGGCCTACGGCCTGATCGCGCGCGAAGTCGAGCGCATCGATTCCGGCTACCGCTCGATGATGAGCGTGCAATCGTCCCTGGTGATGGTGCCGATCTTCGAGTTCGGCACCGAAGCGCAGCGCCAGAAATACCTGCCCAGGCTGGCGACGGGTGAATGGATCGGCTGCTTCGGCCTCACCGAACCGAACCATGGCTCCGACCCGGGCTCGATGGTCACGCGTGCGCGCAAGGTCGACGGCGGCTATGCGCTGACCGGCTCGAAAATGTGGATCACCAACTCCCCCGTGGCCGATGTGTTCGTCGTCTGGGCCAAGGACGATGCCGGCGAGATCCGTGGCTTCGTGCTGGAAAAAGGCATGGCCGGCTTGTCCGCGCCGGCCATTCACGGCAAGTTCGGCCTGCGCGCTTCCGTCACGGGCGAGATCGTCATGGACAATGTGTTCTGTCCCGAGGAAAACGCGTTCCCGGACGTGCGCGGCCTGAAGGGCCCGTTCACCTGCCTGAACTCGGCCCGTTACGGCATCGCCTGGGGCGCGCTGGGCGCGGCGGAGTCGTGCTGGCATACGGCGCGCCAGTACGTGCTCGACCGCCAGCAGTTCGGCCGTCCGCTGGCCGCCAATCAACTGGTGCAGAAGAAGCTGGCCGACATGCAGACCGAGATCACGATGGCGCTGCAGGGCTGTCTGCGGCTCGGGCGCATGAAGGACGAGGGCACGGCGGCCGTCGAGATCACCTCGATGATGAAGCGTAATTCCTGCGGCAAGGCGCTGGAGATCGCACGGGTGGCGCGCGACATGCTGGGCGGGAATGGCGTGTCCGACGAATTCGGTGTGATCCGCCACATGCTCAATCTGGAAGTGGTCAACACCTACGAAGGCACGCACGACATCCATGCGCTGATCCTGGGCCGCGCGCAGACGGGCATCCAGGCGTTCCAGTAAGCGTTTCAATAGTACAGCGCCGAAAAGATAACGGCCGCAGCGCCTTGTGTGCGCTGCGGCCGTTTTGCTCTGGTCCGGCGATTAGCCCGACCTAAGCATTTGATTCACATCCGCGCGGATCGGCGCGGACGCAAGGTTGAGACTTGGAAGCCTTAAAACTAATAGAAGCCTTAGAACTTATATCCGATCGACATCGAGATCGTCTTGGGATCGAGGCGCATGTCCTGGGTCTGGCCGGTCGAGTAGTGCACCACCGTGCGCAGGCGCGTTTTCGAAATCATGAAGTCCGCGAACACCTTCTCGGTCACCCGGATGGAGAGGCCAGCCTGGGCGGTGGCCGTCAGCTTGTTGTCGATCGAAAACGTGGTGGCCGGACCGCCCGTGTTGGTCAGGGCCGTCAGCTGGCCGGAGCCGGTCTCGTCACGGAAGTAGGCATAGGTTGCGCCCAGACCCACGTAGGGACGGAACAGCGCCTCCGGTGCGCCGAAGTGGTACTGCAGGAAGGCGGTCGGCGGCAGCGCCTTGGTGCTGCCCACCTTGCCGGTGCCGGCAATGGCGCCCGCGCCGTAGATGTCGTGACGGAACGGCAGGCCCAGGGCCAGCACGGCCGACAGGTTGTCCGTGATGCCGTACATGATGTCGAAGATGGGGCGCGCATCCGAGCCCACGTCGGCCGTCGTGTGCGGCAGGGCCGGCGCGCTCACTTCACCGCTGTGCACTTGCGGAGCGATCTCGCCCACGCCGACCTTGACGGCAAATTTGCCGGCCGACTGGGCCGACGCGGCGCCGGCCACGCCGAGTGCGGCCACGGCGGCGACAATCTTGATCCATGCTGCGGACTGCGAATTGAATTTCACCAATTTCATGTGTTCTCCTTCGAATGCTGATCGTTGTGTGGTGTCGTGGCGTGGCGTTGAATCACAGCCATCCGCGCACGACCATCTGTTCTGACACATAGCGTGCGATCAGCAGATTTTCGAATGGGGTCGCGTGGACATCGTCCGCAAACATGTAGTGGCTGACGTCGCCGGCAGCCAGGTTGCTGGCGTTGCAGACCAGCGAGCTGCCGCCCAGCACATTGGTGCCGCAGGCCGGCGTGCTGGTGTTGGTCAGGCCGTACGGAGCGGGGTTGGTGATCTGGTCATGGCTGATCGCCCACAGGTCGATGTACATGATCTTGGCGTCGTTCGACACGCCCGCCTTGAGGGCGTTGTTGAAGGCGTCGACCATGGCCAGGATCAGCTGCTGGGTGGTGGGATCCTTGGCCTTGGCCGCAGGCGAGTTGCCCAGGTCAGGCAGGTTGTTGACCACCACGTGGGTAGCGCCCTTGGCGACGATCTGGTTCTTGACCAGATCGGCCAGCTGGGTGCCGGCGGTGGCCATCTGCGGGATCAGGGCGGGGCCGTTGGCGGCGGCGTACTCGGCGCCCGCCTTCTGGCCGGCGGCCGCGCCGGCTTTTTCGCCGGCGGTCTTGGCCGTGGCCTGGGCCTGGACCACCAGCGGGCCGTACACGACCGGCTGGGCGATCGCCTGGTTGCCCGCCTGGGCTGCGGCGGTGGCGACACCCACGCCCACGATGGTCTCGTTGGTGCTGCCGCTGCGCTGCGCTTCCGCGCCCATGGCCACGGCGATGGCCTGGGTGGCGGCGGCCGGATTGGTGGCGCCCGCGCCCAGCAGGGTCGCCAGCGTCGTCACGAAGGTCTGCGCGCCCACCTTGGCGCCTTCGGCGGCGCCGGCCTTCTGGCCAGCCGCGGTGGCGCCCGCCTGCAGGGCGCCCAGCAGGGCCAGCGCATCGTTACCGCCGGCCATCACGAACACGATTTCGGTGCCGCTGAACTTGCCACCCGACTTGGCCAGGTGGTTGGCGATCTGGGTCGAGACGGGCACCGTCAGCGCGCCCAGCGTGCCGCCGGCGGCCGCGCTGTTGGGGCCGACCGGATTGGTCACGCGCGAGCCGCCCATCGCGTAGGCGTAGCAATTGTTGTTGAATACCACAGGGACGTTCAAGCCCTTGGTGGCGTCGCCCTGCAGGCCGGTTTGCGCGGCGCACGGGGCCGGCAGGCCAAATTGCGCGGCCATCAGTTCCAGCCAGATCTTGCCGGTCAGCGCGGGATCCTTGCTGGTGCTGTCGCCATTGATGGTGAACTTGCCGCCGCCCAGTTGCGTCACGGCGCCCACGTTATACGAGCCGACGTCGGACAGGCTGTCGCCGAACGACACCTGCTGGGTGTACTTCTGCTTGAGCGACTGGTCGCCGCCGGTGCTTTCCCCACCGCCGCAGGCTGCCAGGGTGGCGGCAGCCAGCAGCGCCAGCGCGAATTTGGTGTGACGCATTGTGTCTCCTATGAATCGATATACTGACTATATTGTTAAAACGAACGGCCGTGCTATTCGAACAATAACCAATATGCCAGTGTTCGATTGCCTTGTATAGGAGACCTTTTGTAGTTTTGTCAGTTGTGCGCAACAACTGTCAGGACGACTTGGCACCGCCCAGCAATGTGTGCGCAATTTCGGCCGAGCCATGGGCGGCCCGGCGCAGGCGGTCGTTCACGCCCAGCCAGGGATCGGCCTGGGGTGGCGTTTGCACGAGGATGAGCGCGGCGTCGCTGGCATCCATGGCGCGCAGGGCGGCATACAGACCGTGGGCGTAGCCGTCGGGGGTGGCCGGCAGGCGCAGGTGGGCGTGGACCGCCGCGGACGGCAGATCGGTGTAATGAATGACGGCGATGCGTACCCCGCCAGGGGTCTGCCCCGCCAGGGTGGCGGCCAATGTAGCGGTGTCCTGCAGCGCCACCGGCGCCACCGGCGCGTAATGCGATTCCAGCGTGCCGGAAGCACGCGGGGCGGCCGCGTCGGCGCCGCGCGGCCGTTGGCCGATCACGGCGGCGATCGCGTCCGCGCCGATATGGCCCGGACGCAGCAGCACCGGGCCGTGGGTGGGCAGGCGCGACAAATCGAGGATGGTCGATTCGATGCCGACCTGGCTGGCGCCGCCGTCCAGCACGCACGGCACTTCCTCGTGGAATTCATCGCGCACGTGCTGGGCCGTGGTCGGGCTGACGTGGCCGAACTTGTTGGCCGACGGCGCGGCCACCCCACCCTTGCCTTCCTTGAAGGCTTGCAGCAGGGCGATGGCGACCGGGTGAGACGGGCAGCGCAGGCCGATGGTGTCCTGGCCGCCGGAGACGGCGTCGGGAATATTGGAATGGCGCTTCAGGATCAGGGTCAGCGGACCGGGCCAGAAGGCATCGACCAGCTGGTAGGCCGGCAGGGGAATCTCGCTGGCCCAATGGCCCAGGTCGGCGCCGGGCGCCAGGTGCACGATCACCGGATGATCCTGGGGGCGGCCCTTGGCGGCATAGATGGCCGCCACCGCCGCCGGGTTCTCGGCATCGGCGCCCAGGCCGTACACGGTTTCGGTGGGAAAGGCGACCAGGCCGCCGGCGGCCAGCCTGGCGGCCGCCTGGGCGACCTGGGCGGGATCAATCACGGGCGATCCCGAGGATGGCGCAGGCCGCGTCCAGCTGGGCTTGCGCCTCCTGCAGGGTGGGCGCGACAAAGGTGACGTGGCCCATCTTGCGGCCGCGGCGCGGATCGTCCTTGCCGTACAGGTGCAGGCAGGCGCCCGGCAGGGCCAGCACGCGGTCCCAGGTCGGTTCGCGCAAGCTGTCGCCCTCGAACCAGACGTCGCCCAGGATATTGAGCATCACGGCCGGCGAATGCTGGCGCACATCGCCCAGCGGCAAGCCGGCCATGGCGCGCACCTGCTGGGCGAACTGGCTGGTGACGCAGGCGTCGATGGTGTAGTGGCCGCTGTTGTGCGGACGCGGCGCCATTTCGTTGACCACCAGCGATCCATCCGTGAGCACGAAGAATTCGATGCACAGCACGCCCACGTAGCCGAGCTCGGCCACGATGACCTGGGCCGCATCCTGGGCCCGGCGCGCGCATTCGGCCGACACGTTCGGGCCCGGCACGGTGGTGGTGAACAGGATACCGTCGCGGTGCACGTTCTCGGCGATGGGATAGACCACCGAGGCGCCATCGGCGCCGCGCGCCGTCAGCACCGACACTTCGTAGGCCAGCGGCAGCATCTTTTCGAGCAGACAGGGCACCTGCCCCATCGCCTGGAACGCCGCGCGCACGTCCTCGCGCGAGCGCACGCGTACCTGGCCCTTGCCGTCGTAGCCCATGCGCACGGTTTTCAGGATGCCGGGCAGCAGGTCTTCGTCGATGGCGTCGATGTCGGCCTCCGACGCAATCACCTTGTGGGGCGCCGGCAGCACGCCAGAGGTGGGCGCGCACCCGACAAAGAAGCGTTTCTCGGCAATGCGGTCCTGCGCCACCGACACGCCATGGGCGCCGGGGGCGACGAACACCGACTGCGCCAGGCGCTCGAGGCTGGCGGCCGGGACGTTCTCGAATTCGGTGGTGACGGCCACGCACTGGCTCGCCAGAGCGTCCAGCCCGGCCGCGTCTTCATAGGCGGCATTGATCAGCCGCTGGGCCACCTGCCCGGCCGGACATTCATCGGCCGGCTCCAGCACGGCGACCGGGTAGCCCATGCTCTGGGCGGCCTGGGCAAACATCCGGCCCAGCTGGCCGCCGCCCATCACGCCCAGCCAGGTGGGGGCAATGGCCGCCGGCAGCGCCGGCTCGATCTTTTCTACGTTCTGCGTTTTACTCACAGCGTGCTCAATCCAGGGGCAAGGTCATGGCCTGGGCCACGCCGGTCTGCTTGACGCGGAACGCTTCCAGCTGCGCCGCGAGGGCGTCGTCGGTGCCGGCCAGGATGGCCACGGCGGTCAGCGCCGCGTTGGCCGCGCCTGCTTCGCCGATGGCAAACGTCGACACCGGCACGCCCTTGGGCATCTGCACGATCGACAGCAGCGAATCCTCGCCGCGCAGGTATTTCGACGGCACGGGCACGCCCAGCACCGGCACGATGGTCATCGCGGCCACCATGCCCGGCAGGTGGGCGGCGCCGCCGGCGCCGGCGATGATGGCGCGCAGGCCGCGCGCACGGGCGCTCTTGGCGTAGGCGAACATTTCGTCCGGCATGCGGTGGGCGGAAATCACTTGCGCCTCGAACGGCACCCCGAACTGCTTCAGGATGTCGACCGCGTTCTTCATCACGTCCCAGTCGGAACTGGACCCCATGATGACGCCGACCAGGGGCTTGGCTTGCTCGCTCATGCTCATCCTTACACCTTCAGCTTCTCGCCGGTCAGGCGCTCGATGGCTTCGAAATACTTGGCCTGGGTTTTCTCGATCACATCCGCCGGCAGCGCGGGCGCGGGCGGGGCCTTGTTCCAGTCCTTCAGGGTTTCCAGGTAGTCGCGCACGAACTGCTTGTCGAAGGACGGCGGCGAGATGCCCGGACGATAGGAGTCGGCCGGCCAGAAGCGCGAGGAATCGGCCGTCAGCACTTCGTCCATCAGGTGCAGCACACCGTCCTGGTCCAGGCCGAACTCGAACTTGGTGTCGGCGATGATGATGCCGCGGGTGGCGGCGTAGTCGGCGGCCGTGCGGTACAGCTCGATGCTGACGGCGCGGATCTTCGCGGCCAGCTCGGCGCCGATCCGCTCTTCCATCTCGGCAAAGCTGATGTTCTCGTCGTGCTCGCCCAGGTCAGCCTTGGCGGCCGGGGTGAACAGCGGCTCGGCCAGCTTGTCGGCCTGCTGCAGGCCGGCCGGCAGCTCGATGCCGCAGATCTTGCCGGTGGCTTGATAGTCTTTCCAGCCCGAGCCGATGATGTAGCCGCGCACGACGGCTTCCACCAGGATCGGTTTCAGGCGCTTGGCCACGACGGCGCGGCCCTTCACCTGCGACACTTCCTCCGGCGCCACCACGGACTCGGGCGCGATGCCGGTCAGGTGGTTCGGCACGATGTGGCCGAGCTTTTCAAACCAGAAGTCGCTCATCTGGTTCAGCACCATGCCCTTGCCGGGAATCGGTTCGTTCATCACGACGTCAAAAGCGGACAGGCGGTCGGTGGTGACGATCAGGATCTTGTCGTCGCCCACGGCGTAGTTGTCGCGGACTTTGCCGTGACCCAGCAGCGGCAGGGATTGGATGGTGGACTGATAGAGGCTTTGCATGGAGGAGAGGTCGTAAGAAAAGCGAAACCGGCGGGCAAACCTCCCCGCCGGTCGAGAGCATCGGGCTTGTTACGTGATTAACAAATCAATAACAGCGCCCGTTCCAGACAGAATTTTACTTCACAATTTGCGCCAGTTGACCGGCCTTGTACCGTTCTGCCATTTTTTCCAGCGGAATCGGCTTGATTTTCGCGGCCTGGCCTTCGCAGCCGAAGGCCAGGAAGCGTGCCTTGCAGATGTCCGTGGCGGCCTGGCGCGCAGGCTTGAGGAAGTCGCGCGGATCGAACTTCGAGGGGTTCTCGAACAGGAACTTGCGCACGGCGGCCGTCATCGCCAGGCGAATATCGGTGTCGATATTGATCTTGCGAACGCCATGACGGATGCCTTCCTGGATTTCCTCGACCGGCACGCCATAGGTTTCCTTCATCTCACCGCCGAATTCGCGGATGATGGCCAGCAGTTCTTGCGGGACCGACGACGAACCATGCATCACCAGGTGGGTATTGGGGATGCGCGCGTGAATTTCCTTGATGCGGTCGATGGCGAGGATGTCGCCGGTGGGCTTGCGGGTGAATTTGTAGGCCCCGTGCGAGGTGCCGATGGCGATGGCCAGGGCGTCGCACTGAGTACGCTCGACGAAGTCGGCGGCCTGGGCCACGTCGGTGAGCAGCTGCTCGCGGGTCATGGCGCCGTCCGCGCCGTGGCCGTCTTCCTTGTCGCCCTTCATGGTTTCCAGGGAACCGAGCACGCCCAGTTCCGCCTCCACCGTCACGCCGATGGCGTGCGAGAACTTGACCACTTCGCGCGAGACGGCCACGTTGTAGTCATAGGACGCCACCGACTTGCCGTCGGCTTCCAGCGAGCCGTCCATCATCACCGAGGTGAAGCCGGAGCGGATGGCGGCCATGCAGACGGCCGGCGACTGGCCGTGGTCCTGGTGCATGACGACGGGAATGTGCGGATAGGCCTCGACGGCGGCATCGATCAGGTGACGCAGGAAGGCTTCGCCGGCATACTTGCGCGCGCCTGCGGACGCTTGCATGATGACGGGAGAACCGACCTCGTCGGCGGCAGCCATGATGGCCTGCACCTGTTCGAGGTTGTTGACGTTAAATGCGGGCAGACCGTAGCCGAATTCGGCGGCATGGTCCAGCAATTGACGCATGGATACGAGGGACATGGTAATACTCCAAACAATAGAAAACCTGTCGGCCGCCGGCGAGCGCGGGTGTGCAGCACGCCTGAACGCAGCCACGGCCGGCATGGGGTCGCCATGCCGGCCGTTGGGGAAAATCTACTGGCCCCGTCGCGCAATGCTCGGACCGACGCTGGGGCCTTAATGTTTCTTCTTTGGTCTTTCTGGGTCTTTCTTAGTCGAACTCGCCCACACGGACGATCTTCAGTGCATTCGTGCCGCCCGGCTGGCCCATGGGCTCACCCCAGGTGACGACGATCATGTCACCTTTTTTAACGATTCCTTTGGCGACCATCAAATCCTCTGCTTGTTTCAGCACAGCACTGCTGTCGCCCGTTTGAAGCAGATGGTACGCCCGTACGTTACGGTACAGCGACACTTTACGCTGGGTGCTGACGATCGGCGTGAGCGCATAGATCGGCGTGTCGACGCGGTGACGGCTCATCCACAGTGCGGTCGAACCGGACTCGGTCAGCGCCACGATGGCTTTTACGCGCAGGTGGTGCGCGGTGAACAGGGTGCCGTAGGCGATCGACTGGTCGATGCGGGTGAAGCGCACGTTGAGGAAGTCGGCATCGAGCTTGTTGTACTCGGACTGCTCGGCTTCCACGCAGATGGCGGCCATCATCTCGACCGTCTCGATGGGGTATTTGCCGGACGCCGTCTCGGCCGAGGCCATCACGGCATCGGTGCCGTCCAGCACGGCGTTGGCCACGTCCGACACTTCCGCGCGGGTGGGCACGGCGTTGACGATCATCGATTCCATCATCTGGGTGGCGGTGATGGCCAGCTTGTTGGAGGCGCGCGCCATGCCGATCATGCGCTTTTGCAGCGCCGGCACGGCGGCATTGCCCACTTCCACGGCCAGGTCGCCACGGGCCACCATGATGCCATCGGACGCGTCCAGGATCTCCTGCAGCACCGGAATGGCTTCGGCGCGCTCGATCTTGGCGATCATCAGCGGCTTGTGGTTGAACGGCTCGCCGGCGATATTGGCCAGCTGGCGCGCCATCTCCATGTCGGTCGCGCTTTTCGGGAAGGAAATGGCCAGGTAGTCGGCCTGGAAGCTCATCGCGGTCTTGATGTCTTCCATGTCCTTGGCGGTCAGGGCCGGTGCGGTCAGGCCGCCGCCCTGGCGGTTGATGCCCTTGTTGTTGGACAGCTCGCCGCCCACTTTCACGACGGTGAAGATCTCGCTGCCCACCACGCGCTCGACGATCAGCACGATCAGGCCATCGTTCAACAGCAGGCGGTCGCCAGGACGCACGTCCTTGGGCAGGGCCTTGTAGTCGAGGCCGACGCGTTCCTGGTTGCCCAGTTCGCCGTTCTCGCCCCACTTGGCGTCCAGGATGAACTTGTCGCCATTTTCCAGGAAGATCTTGCCCTCTTCGAATTTACCCACACGGATCTTCGGGCCCTGCATGTCGGCCATGATGGCCACTTCGCGCCCGCACTCGGCGGCGGCGCGGCGAACCAGGGCGGCGCGGTCGATGTGATCCTGGGCTTTGCCGTGGGAGAAATTAAGACGGACAACGTCGACGCCCGCACGAATCATGCGAACGAGAATATCGAAATCGGTGGAAGCCGGCCCAATGGTTGCGACGATCTTGGTACCACGATACATAGGGGTTATCCTGTCTTGAAGTAAAAGCGCAGCCAAGGGGCTGCGCGATGACGGTTGTTTACTGGGCGTTACTGGGCGCTGCGCTGCAGCAGGATGTCAACGGCCGGGAGAGTTTTACCCTCGAGGAACTCGAGGAAGGCGCCGCCGCCGGTGGAGATGTAACCGATTTTGTCGGTAATGGCGTATTTTGCAATCGCCGCCAGGGTGTCGCCGCCGCCCGCGATCGAAAATGCCTTGGAGTTGGCGATGGCCAGCGCCAGGGTCTTGGTCCCCTCACCGAACTGATCGAACTCGAACACGCCCACCGGGCCGTTCCAGACGATGGTGCCTGCAGCGGCGATCTGCCCTGCCAGCGTTGCGGCCGTTTTCGGGCCGATATCGAGAATCATGTCGTCGTCCGCTACATCCGCCACATCCTTTACGGTGGCGGCGGCGGTGGGCGAGAATTCCTTGGCGCACACCACGTCCACGGGGATCGGCACCTGCGCGCCGCGCGCGGCCATGGCGTCGATGATGGCCTTGGCTTCGCCCACCAGTTCGGCTTCCACCAGCGACTTGCCGATGTTCAGGCCGACGGCCTTCATGAAGGTGTTGGCGATGCCGCCGCCGACGATCAGGTTGTCCACCTTGTCGGACAAGGCTTTGAGGATCGACAGCTTGGAGGACACCTTGGAGCCGGCCACGATGGCCAGCAGCGGACGGTTGGGCGCGCCCAGGGCCTTGCCCAGCGCATCGAGTTCGGCCGCCAGCAGCGGGCCGGCCGCCACCACGGGGGCGAACTTGGCGATGCCGTGGGTGGTGGCTTCCGCGCGGTGCGCGGTGCCGAAGGCGTCATTCACATACACATCGCACAGCTTGGCCATCTTCCGGGCCAGCTCGTCGCTGTTCTTTTTCTCGCCCTTGTTCACGCGGCAGTTTTCCAGCAGCACGATCTGGCCGGGCTGGAGCGATTCCAGGCCTGCGCCATCGACCCAGTTCTGCTTCAGTTCCACCGGCTGGCCCAGCAGCTCGGACAGGCGCTTGGCGACCGGCGCCAGGCTGTCTTCCGGCTTGAAGTCGCCTTCGGTGGGACGGCCCAGGTGGGAGGTGACCATCACGGCGGCGCCGGCCTTGGCGGCGGCGGCAATCGCGGGGACCGAAGCGCGGATGCGCGTATCTTCGGTGATATTGCCGGCATCATCCTGGGGCACGTTCAGGTCGGCGCGGATGAACACACGCTTGCCTTGCAGGGCATTTTGATCGATCAGGTCTTGCAGACGGGTGAAATTGAGAACAGCGTGCATGTTGTCCATTAATCAAAATGATGAAAGATCGCTATTTTACCGCAAGCGCCCCTGGTTAACCCCACTACAACACTCCCCTACAAAAAAATGCGC